>CAJWGH010000060.1 GCA_913031095.1 uncultured Chloroflexota bacterium
CGCCGTTTCACACAGGCGCCTATTCATATCTGACTATCAAGTCGATACGAGTCCTTCTGATTTATAGATCAATGCTTCTATGTTGTCAATGGATAAAGCATGATATGCACGGGCCGGAAAAATCAAGGAACAAGGTGGTGACAAGAGGGGAATCCATCATTCCTGATAAACCAGACGTTTTGTGCGGAGAAGCTTTTGTGCGGAGAAGCTTTATGGAAAAGAGGGTGCTAAAGAGGCCTGGCGAAGGACAATTCGTTGGAGTCGGGGTCATCTACGTGGAAGTATCGTTCGCCCCATGGTGCGTCAGCGGGCTGGGTAGAAGGAGAAACGCCGGCCTGGAGCAGCCGTGCGTAAAGGGCGTCCACGTCGTCTACGTGGAAGATCAGACGGCCCCACCAACTTTGTGTTGCATGGCTGTTCAAGATTAGGTTTAGGTACCCGTCACCCACTTTGAAACTGCTGAACGAAGCAGAAGGCCCGCCGTATAAGACCTCAAGACCGATCATGTTTCGGTAGAAATCAACCGAACGGGCCATATCGGCTACAGCCAGAGTTACTGCGCTGATCGACCGAACGTTCATTTTAACCACCTTCGGTGAGCCGGTCAGGCTGGGGTGATTGTCGGCGTCCGGGAACTTCTATCCCTGCCGGCGTCGCCTGCCGCCTGGAAGCCCGGGGTATATCCGTTCCTCCAAGATCCAGTCCAGCCTGCGTTTGAGGGCATCCACCTCTTCATTGGATAGGATGATTACCAGTTCTTTGAGCAGGCTGGGGTGGCTTTCTGTGGATGAACCTAGCCATCCACGCAGTTGGGTTAACGAGTTCAGCAACCGCTCGGGGATAGGCTCACTGCAGAAGTCCCAGATCACCGTGCGTACTTTCATATCGGAGTGGAATGTCAGTCCGTGATCTATGCTCCAGATCTTGCCGCCGCTCCCCATGAGGAGATGGTTGGCTTTTCGGTCGGTACTGTTGGCGACCAGGTCAAAGCAGGCCACGGTCCTCAATTGGTCGGCGCACCCACCTTCCATGGTGTAGTAATTCTGCTTTGGGTCGTGTTCTATGAATTGTTGCACAGAGCCGATCCCGTATGGACCATCACGAATGATGGTGAAAGGAATCAGGTCCCAGCCGAGAATCTCGCTGAGTAGATAGGCTGCGTATTCACGCTTATATAGGGTGCCGCTGGGAAAATCCCAAAGAGGTGCTTCGCCTTCCTTGGGCTTGTATATGGCATGGCCTTCGTTCCCGTCCAACTCGATTTTGACTACGAAGGTGTAGTTGGAACCGAGTGGTGTCAAACGATAGGATACTATCTCGCCGTGGCGGATAATATCAGTGACGGCCGGCCCGGAATTTAAGCCTGAGTTTACGTTGGAACTCAAATCAGAATGCAATCCAGAACCACAACCCAGATGTGCGGAGACGAATCCCGCCGGGTTGACTTGTCGGGTTAGCCTGCTTCTAAGACTGTATGGCCGTTAGCCCTCGGGCAGGCGTGGCCATCGGGGTTGATGGGTTGGCCACAGAGGAAACAGGTCGGCCTGCCGGCGGCGCAGATCTTCAGGGATTCCTCGCTAAGGACGCTCGCTTGTGTGATGGTGATCCAGCAGCCCACAGACTGGATCTCCGGGTCGGAGTCACTGGACTGGGTTTCTTGCTCTTCGACCTCGCGTTCGTAGGCTTGGAGGTAGAAGGCGTTACTGTCTTGATCGTAACTGAGAAGCATCTGACCCGCCTTGAAGTCGACGGCCAGATCGTCACCTGACCAAGCTTCTTCCCTGAGATCGCTCCCTTTATCCCGTTCTTCTTGGGAGAGGCGGCCGACCATGTCTCGCAGATAGACACCCAGTTGGAGAAGCTGTTCTTTTTCCATCCAGATGGAGCACAAGGCGGCACCGGAGTTGGCTTCCACCTTGAAAGTCCGGTTTCCGGGCTCTCCGAAGGTCACGGCTTCGATGCTCGTAGCCGCACCTAGAGGGTATTTAACTTTCTTCTCTTCCACGTTCATTATCATAGACGCCGTAGATTACTCGTGGCAAGGGTGAGATATTGGATTGGTTCTCGGTTACTTTATAGGACCATGCCACCCAGAAGAGAGACGAGGAGGAGATGGGGATTCTATGTATAATCCCTTCATCAAAGGTGCAGGCAAACAAAAATATTGAATGACGAGGAGGAACGCTGATGGCAAAAGGACTGACAATGGAACGGGTCCAGGCAGCGATGAAGGCCATGATGGATGAGGCTATGAAGAAGCCCAATGAGCCCATAGCGATGTGTATCGTCGACGCCGCCGGCAACTTGGAGGCCTACGCCAAGATGGACAATCTTCGGATGTTTAGCCGCCGTCATGCCCAGCGGAAGGCATACACCTCGGCGATGATGGGGATGGATTCGGTCTCTCACGCTGAGAGGCTGCACAGCGGAGGCCGGAACATAGCCGACCTGGGAGATCCTATGATGACATTCGGCCAAGGAGGCCTGGTTATCATGGAAGACGGCGTCATATTGGGCGGAATCGGAGTTGGCGGCTACCCCAGTGGGCAAGCTGATGAAGACATCTCCAGAATCGGCCTTAATGCGATGAACCTCTAACGGTTATCGGCGTCCAGCTAGGAAAGAACAAGGGCCGCACCCTTCACCAGAAGGGTGCGGCCCTTGTTCTTAAAAGATAGGGATTCTCAGATCAAGGAATACATTTTGGTGTCGCTAACAGTCTTCCTTGGCGGGTATTGAAGCGGTCCTACGGTCGATATCAGATATATCGCAGGGACGATAGGCATGGTTGGCTGTACTGGTTTCCTAGGTTACGGAAGTATTGGGATACAAGTAAGGACGCACTCCAGTAAGGATTGTTTTAATTCTCGACCTCGATGATCATCTCGATCTCGATGCAAGCCTGATTAGGCAGTGATCCCATTCCTACTGCCGACCTGGCGTGGGCGCCGGCGGCTCCATAGAGCTCGCTGAGAAGGTCCGTGGCGCCGTTTGCCACCTGGGGCTGCTGGCCGAAGTCGGGCAGGCAGTTGACCATGCAGAGTAGCTTGGCCACCTGTTTCACTTTGTCCAGATCGCCGATCACCGCTTTCACGTCGGCTAAACAGGCTAGCATCGCCTGCTTTGCTCCCTCGTATCCCTGCTCGACGCTAATGTCAGCGCCCAGCTTGCCCCTGAAGTCGGCGCCCGGTGTATGCCCGCCTACGAATAGGAGATTGCCAACCTTGACTGCTCCAGCGCGGCCGGGAGGAGGAGTCCCGGTGGTGGGCAACTCCAGTCCCATGGATTTAAGTTTGTTCTCTACTTCCATTTTGATACTCCTAGAATCTTGAATCACCAGGCCGGCCTGAACTGCGCCGGAGCTGGGTTCGAGGGATTATAGCGGAGGAACGCCTTGGGAAGTGTAGTGGGGTCCCTTGTTTCGTCACCCGAAACAGTATGGTAGGCTGGTCGATGCATTCCCACCAGGAGCTATAACCATGATTATCGACACCCATACCCACGTGGTCAGTAGTGATAAAACGAAACACCCACTGGATCCTGGCGCGCGAGGTTGGTCTACCGAGGTAAGCAACGATGTCGAGAACCTCATTAAAGAGATGGACGCGGCTGGTGTTGAATGCGCCACGTTGGTGCAACCGAATGCCACTTATGGCCTGGACAACTCTTACCAGTGCGACAGTGCCCAGATGTATGCCCCGCGAACAGTATCAGTAGGCATACTGGACCCAGCCGCAGATGACGCTGCGGACAAACTCTCTTACTGGACCAACGAGCACGGCATGGTCGGAGTTCGCCTCCAGAGCCAAGCCGATCCCGATGACTCACGCTGCGATGCCATCTGGCAACGTGCTGACGAACTAGGCGTCCCTATCTCCATTGGAGGCGGCGGCCAACCCGGAAAGGTCGACGCCATGCGGAACATAGGCCGCCGCTATCCTAACGTCCTATTTGCCCCCGACCATTTTGCGGGATGGAGCGGATCTGAAGAAAAAACAGCAATGACAGTGGCTTTGGAAGCCCTGGCCGAACTCCCAAATGCCCACCTACGAATCTCCAGCACCAGCCTTGGCCCCTACGGCGACCTGTCTGACCAAGAGAAAGACCTATTCCGGCGTGTTTTTGAAGCCTTCACCCCACAGCGAATCATGTGGGGCTCCAACTTCCCGTCCTCTCGTGACGGCGGTTACGTAGGCCAGGTGAAGCTCGGACAGACTGCCTTGCCCTGGTTATCAGCTGAAGGTCAAGAATGGGTCATGGGTAAGTCTGCTCACAAGCTGTGGCCGATGCTGAAAGCCGCATAATCGCGGTACTTCTGTAACGCACTATTAGGCGATGGAAACCGGTCCCATACTCGCCGGTCTTTCCGTAGCGAACCTACCTGGTTAATTACCAGAGACCTTCTTGGTCTGCCCGAACATTCCGCCGGCGTCCGAATCAATTTTGCGACGCTCTTCCTGTTAGCTGATTTCTTGTCTATGAACCCATGAACAGCGGGGCTGTTTGTTCATCAGCCGAATCTCTGTTAGCTGTCGACAGTGATCTGATGTAGGTCGGTGGCGGCAGTGATGGGGCCGTTGTAGTGTTTCTTGGCGTCGTCCAGGAGCGGTTGAGAGTTGTCGTGATAACTTGAGTCCAGATGGGTTAGGATCAGCTCGGCGACTCCAGCTTGGGCGGCAGAACGGGCCGCTTCTCCGGCAGTGGAGTGGCCTCGGTTCCTGGCGTAGTCACTCTCTTCGTCGGTCCGTAATGCCTCATGGATCAGAAGCCGCGCGCCCTTGGACGCCTCTACCAGCTCCGGGTTGTAGCGGGTATCTCCCGAGAAGACCACCGACATGCCGCCGGATTCTACCTTCCAGCCCACAGCACCTGATATATGGTCGGCGGGGAAGCAGGAAGCGGTGGTGGCCGGCCCTAGTGTTATCTTTTGATCTGTCTTTACGACATGCCAGCGCATAACTTCGCGCCCATCGGAGTTCTTGGCCCATTCGTTGTTGACTTCGGAGATGTTTAGGTGGCTGGCGACACACATCTTCTGCGCCCACTCAAGGGATTCGTCTGTAAGGTAAACATCCAAAGGCGGTGCATCTTGTCGTTCTAGGGCCCGACTGAATTGGATGAATAAAAGGCCCGACATATGGTCCGGGTGGTGATGGGAAAGTAGAACCGTGTCGAAGTCGGCAACCGACATTCCCAGCTTTGACGCGTTGCGCGCAACGGAATTTCCAGAACTGGTGTCGATAAGTAGCTTGGTGCCGTCGTCACAGTCGTAGACCATGGCGGAATGAGCTCGGTTGGTTGAGCTCCCGGACCCCGTGCCAAGGAAGCTGATCATCATCTCGGGCATCTGGTTGTCCTCGGAAAAATAGAACGGATAAAGAGTTTGCCTGGCTATCACCGGCCTTGAGGGTGCGCTTGCTCTCTAAGCAGACTCAGCGATTTCAATACCGGTGTGTCGGTGAAGCTGAATAAGACCGCCGGCTCGGTCGAAGAGGCGTTAACGTGTTCGTGGTATGTCCATCCTGGCACGCAGAACACGTCCTTCGGTTCCCAATCCATTTTCTGGTCATGGACCACCGAATAGCCCTGTCCCTGGACCACGTGGTAAATGGTGCTGTTGGTGTGCCTGTGGGCTTTGGTGCTTTCGCCAGGCCGCAGCATCTGGACGTGGCAGGCGATGGTTGGCATCACCGGGCCGCCGGTGTTGGGATTTGTGTACTCCATAATCACGCCGTCGAAAGGACTACCTTCGACTTCGGGCGCTAATCGCTGTAGCGTAGCCCAGGTCTGTTCCCAGGGGTAGCGCATCAGCGGCGAATAAGCCTCCTTCGAGGCATCTTCCCAGAGCGGACGAAGGGTGCCGGCTCCGTATTTATTCGTGGACGAGTCGATGGGTTCAGTCACCGGTTGCACATCTTCGGGGTAGGGCTCAAAAAATACAGCTTCCAATAGATGTACCAGCGGAATGTCCAGGCCGTCCAGCCAGATGATTGGCTCGCCTGACTCGTTCCCGTGGTCATGCCAAGTCCAGCTCGGTGTCAGGACCAAGTCTCCGGGATACATCGGAATGCGGTCGCCGTTGACCGTGGTGTAGCCGCCGTCGCTGTTGATGATGAACCGAAGGGCTGATGGCGTGTGCCGGTGGGCCCTAGCGGCTTCTCCAGGCATAACTATCTGCAGACCTGAAAATAGGCTGTTGGTGGTGGCGATGCGATCCTTGATGGTCGGATTTAGCAGCATCAGCACCCTGCGCTCAGCATCGGCGGTGCCGATCAGTTCTCCGGCCCTGATCGCCCTGGGCTCCAGGTCCTTCCACCGCCAGAGGTGGGGCGAAGCCTTGCTAGTCGGCTCATCCACCAAGGCTTCTTCTTGGACGTTCCAGAGCGGAGCCAGATTGAAGCCTTCCAGTTCCTGGTAATAGTTCTTCAGAACTTCCTGAGTTGCCGCTGAGTTGGAATTTGAAAGCATCGCTCTACTCCCCGGGGTGAATGGGTCATGGGAGGTTACTGGGCCCAGAGAATCGTAGTTATGCCCTAGAGGTATGTCAATGTTATTTGATGCGACGTGGGTTTACTCTATGACCCGGTGCGATTGTTCTCCCACTCTGCCAGTCGGGCTTCTAGAGAATGCTGTCGGAGG
>CAJWGH010000061.1 GCA_913031095.1 uncultured Chloroflexota bacterium
TGGCTTGAACCAGGTGTACTGACGGCGCGCCAGATGGTGAGTCTGGGTTTTTGTCCTGGAAACCGCCTCTTCCAAGGTCAGTTCGCCCGCCAGATACAACCCCAGCTCTCGGTACCCGGGGCTGTCCAACGCGCCCTGTTCTGTGGGAAGCCCTGCCGCCATCAGGCTCTCCACCTCAGCCAGGAATCCCGCCTTCATCATGGCATCTACCCGGTCGTCGATACGCCGATAGAGGGCTTTTCGATCCATGGTAAGTCCCAAGACCAACGACCTTCCCGGATCGGCGTCGGGCGCGCCAAATTCCGATGGTTTCCGACCTGTGGCGTGATGGATCTCCAGCGCCCTGATAACACGGCGGACGTTCCGTGCGTCTAGGGCATCGGCTCGAGCGGGGTCTATCTCGCGGAGGCGGTCATGGAGGACCTGAGCCCCGTCTTCCCCTGAAGCTTCCCGCTCCAAATCCTCCCTCAGTTCTTGGTTAGGCGGAACTGGTGGTACAGACTGCTCCTCGACCATGGCCCACACATATTGGCCGGTGCCCCCGGTCAAGAACGGGATAAGCCCACGGCCGACAATATCATCCGATGCCTTCTTAGCCAGTGGCAAGAATGATCCCAAGCTGAAATGTTCGGATGGCTCCAACAGGTCTATCAGATGATGGGGTGCCTGAAATTGCTCTACGGCGGTGGCTTTGGCGGTACCGATGTCCATACGCCGATAGACCTGTCGGCTGTCGGCGTTTATGACTTCGCCGCCGAACCGACGACAGAGTTCAATGGCCAGTTCTGTTTTGCCCACAGCGGTGGGTCCGACTATGGCGATAGAGGGTCTGGGAGCGGTGGACATATCAGGTCCTGAGCAGAGGCTTAGGCTTTTGCGGCAGCGACGGCGACGGCGACCGCTAAGAACGAATCTGCCTGGAGCGCGGCGCCGCCGACCAATCCGCCGTGGATGCAGTCTTGGGCGGCAAAGTCGCCAGCATTGCTGGCGTTCATGCTGCCGCCGTAAAGCAGAGGCACATCATCGGCCTTGGAGGTATAAAGGCTCTTCAAGGTGTCCAGGACCGCTCCACCCATTATCTCTGCGGCGATATCGGGCGTGGCTGCCTGCCCTGTACCGATCGCCCAGATGGGCTCATAGGCGAGTATAAGACTAGAGATGTCGCTCACCCCGTCCAGCCCTGCACGGACTTGGCCACTGATGATGTCTGAAGCCATGCCCGACTCACGTTCTTCGAGGGTCTCGCCCACACATAGAATGGGCTTCAAGCCAGCTGTTTGGGCGGCTTTAATCTTACTGTTAACCCAACGATCGGTCTCAGCGAACATCTGGCGTCGTTCGGAGTGGCCCAATATCACATAGTCGCAGATTCCCTGCAGCATGCCAGGAGAGACTTCCCCGGTGAAAGCCCCAGATACCTCGAAGTGCATGTTCTGGGCGCCCACTTTCACAGCCGACCCTTTAACAGCCCCACTTACAGCAGACAGAGAGACGAACGGCGCGCAAAGTATCAGTTCCACGCCAGAAACTGCCGCAGAGCCATCTCGCACCCCCGCGGCTAAGGCAACGGCTTCAGAGATTGTGGTGTTCATCTTCCAGTTTCCTGCGACTACCAGGTCTGGCATGTGTCTAACTCCAATTATCGGCTTGGGTCGCTACTCTGTTATTCAAACGACGGTCCCATCAAAACGCGGTGGTCAGTCGAGCTGCTTAAGGGCCGTATTTGGTCATCTTTCCAGCATGGGAAAGGCCCATGACCATGACGCTGGTGGCCGGGATACTGCCTATCGCCCCTTGGGCGCAGGCCTTCTCATCGAAGGTGGGGACTCCCTGACCTTGGGTCAGCTTGGAGTGGAGCATGAACGGAACAGGGTGCCAGCTATGTGCGGCCATGATGGCAGGGGTGGCATGGTCACCGGCGACCATTAAGACGTCCGGCTCCAGCGCGAGTATCTCCGGAATAAAGGGGTCAAGTTCTTCCAGACACTGCACCTTGGCGTCGAAATCGCCATCCTCACCTGCAGCATCGGCCGGTTTGTAGTGGATGAAGAAGAAATCGTGTTTGCCCCAGTTAGCCCGCAGAGTGTCCACCTCGTCTGCAAAGTTCTTGCCTGTCGGGATGACATTCATACCAGCCACGGTAGCCAGGCCACGGTACATTGGATAGGCGGCTATGGCTGCCGGATCAAGGCGGTAGACGTCGCCCATCGGGGGCAGCGTAGGCATCTGGGCGAAGCCACGCAGCAGTAGCATGTTGGCCCGCTCTTCTTCGGACATCAACTGAGATGCCTGCTTCACGAACTCGTTTACAATATCTGCGGTCTTCTGAGCTTCGGGCTTCAGCGCTTTGACGTCTAAAGCCTTGGCACCCGTGACCTGTGGGTCGGTCTCAGTGACAAGCTCCGACAAACCATCGCCCCTTAGACGAAGGACAAATCGGTAGTCCTGAACGGAGAATACGTCCACTTGCACGCCTGGAATCTCGATGCGGCCCAGGCGTTCGCAGATGGGGGCGCTTTCATTCGTGGGGATACGCCCAGCACGGCGGTCGGTCAGCATTCCTTCCCCATCTACGGTGCAGAAGTTACCTCTAGCAGCCACGTCTCCTGGGGCCAGTTCTACCTCTATACCCAAGGCTTCCAATGCCCCTCTACCGATCTGATGCTTCAATGGGTCGTAGCCGAAGAGGGCAAGGTGGCCTGGGCCGCTGCCGGGGGCCACGCCTGGCAGCACCGGTGTCGTCAGGCCGCAGGCGCTTTTCTGGGCCAATGCGTCCAGGTTGGGCGTGTGGGCGGTCTCAAGCTCCGACTTACCGGTTTCCGGATGGGCCAAGCCGCCCAATCCGTCTGCAACCAACAACACCATCTTGGACGGTGTGTTAGTGTAACAATCTCTCAGTTCTTCTACATCTATCATGACCTACGGCTCCCTCAAACTACAGCTTATCACCCTCGAATCAGTTAAACGTCCGGGAGAGCCGCTATTCCCGGCAGCTCTTTGCCCTCAAGGAACTCCAATGAGGCACCTCCTCCTGTGGAGACGTGGGTCATCTTATCCATCAGGCCCAGTTCTTCCACCGCCTCGGCTGTTGAGCCTCCGCCCACGACAGTGGTGACACCGCTCAGGCCTGAGATGGCCTCGGCCACCGTTCGTGTGCCTTGACTGAACTTAGGCATCTCGAAGACGCCCATTGGACCGTTCCAGATGATGGTCTTGCACTTCTTCAACGCCCCGGCGAAATCCTCGGCCGAGGATGGCGCTATATCCATGATGTACCAGCCGTCGGGAACGTCACCGACGTGCATCACATCGGTCTTTCCTGGCTCGGCGGCAAACTCGTTGGCGATGACCACGTAATCAGGCAGATGAACCTCGGTCTTGCCAGCCTCTGCGCGGGCCATGATTTGACGGGCGAATTCCAATCGGTCTTCTTCGACCCTGGAATCGCCAGTAAGGTAACCCAGGGCGTTCAGGAAGGTTACGCACATCCCGCCGCCGATGAACAGATGGTCCAGGTCTTCCAATAGGTTGTCCAGTAGCAGTATCTTATCGCTGACCTTTGCCCCACCCATGAGCGCCGCCAGAGGCTTCTCTGGAGACTCCAAAGCCCGGCCCATGGACTCGATTTCCCTTTGGACCAGCAGACCCATGGCAGAGGGTAGGTACTTGGTGATGCCGTCAGTGGAAGCGTGAGCCCGGTGACACACAGCAAAAGCGTCGTTAACGAAGCAGTCGACGATATCAGCCAGCTCACTGGCGAATACGCCGTCGTTCTTCTCTTCGCCGGGGTGGAACCTGAGATTCTCAAGTAGCAGCACCTCACCAGGGGCCAGATGGGACACGGCGTCGGCAACTAACGGTCCGGTAATCTCAGGCACGCTCTTTACCGGTCGGCCCAGGAGCATCGCCAGTCGGTCTCCCACGGGTTCTAAGCGAAGCTCTTCTACCACCTCACCGTTGGGGCGACCTAAGTGGGAACAGAGAACTATCTTGCTCCCTTGGTCAATCAAATACTGGATCGTCGGCAGGGTTGCCCGGAGGCGTTGGTCGTATAGGGCGATACCATCGATGCCCTGCTCGATCGGGACGTTGAAGTCTACCCGGACGAGCACCTTCTTGCCTGCCACATCGAGCTGGTCAAGTCTGCGTTTTGACATTACCGGCCTCCCTTCGCCGCCCACTGACCCAGACTCACCAGAGAGTTTTTCCCTTCTTGGGACACTCCACTCAGTCCAGCCAAGGCTTGGTCCACCAGCTCCTGGGCTTTCGCCTGGGAAGTCTGGCGGGCATCGGTATTATCTAAGATCTCAATCATCTTCTTAACGTCGTCCGCGTCCAGCACGCGCTTCATATATATAGCGCCCAATGCGCGCTTGGTGCTGACATCGGAGTTCTCCAGGGTATGCACCAGCGGCAGGCTCTTCTTCTTATTCAAAACGTTGCTCGGAGTCATCCCGTCGCCGTGTTCTCCCCAAAGGTCGTCGACGTCCCGGGCTATCTGCCAAGCCATGCCCATGCTCCGGCCAATCTCAGCAAAGCTACTACAAGCCTGGTCGCTGGCCCCTGCGGCTAATGCACCCGACTCAGCGGCGCAGGCGGATAGAGCCCCCGACTTTCGGCCAATCATGTCCAGGTAATCGGCTGTGGAGACAAGCATCTGGTCTTGGAATTGTAGGTCCATGTATTGGCCTTCACAGAGAGCCAGGCAGGCAAAGTCCAAAGAGCGCGCCGCCCGCAGGACCCTGTCAGCAGACACATCATTCTGGGCCAAGCGAATCATGGTGGTGCGGCCAAGAGCGTGTAAACCGTCACCGGCATTTATCGCTTGAGCAGGCCCCCAGACCCACCAGATACTGGGGCGGTCGCCGGGCTCTGCTCGTCCAGCCTGGACATCGCCGTGTACGAGCGTGAAATTAACGATCAAATCAACACTGGCAGCTACCGGAAGTGCTTTGCGATAGTCTCCACCTAGGGCGGCGCAAGAGACCAGAGCCAAGGCCGACTGGAAGTTCAGCGGCCGGGACCCGCTCACAGGTTGCCCTTGCTGGTCTACCCAGCCCAAGTGGTAACGAAGAACGTCATATAGGAAGCCCTCCCTGGACTCAAAGACCGTTTTTAGCTCTTCTTCCAGGGCCTGCCGATATGGTTCGTATAACTCTATGGAAGGTATCTTCGGTCTCCTATCTAGGACCCGTTTCCCAGGCCTCCAATATCGATTCGAAAGGAATCACACCTTGCCTGAGTAGTTTGGGCTCTCCTCCAGTTATGTCAATCACAGTAGATGCTATGCCTTTGGGTTCGGGGCCTGCCGTGATTACTTGGTCTACTAGGCCACCGATATGATCAGTCAGTTCCGTAAGGCTCAAAAGGTCGGCTCCTCCACTAATATTGGCGCTGGTACCGGTAATCGGTAAACCCAATCCTTCGGTCAAATGGATGGGCACCGGATGGTCAGGCATCCTCACCGCCACCGTTTGCCCTTCCGCCGTCACCTGATCTGGTAGGTCGTCAGCCTTTTCGAGCACCAAGGTCAGCCCGCCCGGCCAGAACGAGCCTGCAAGGGTTCGGGCCTGTGGCGGCAGGTTTTTCGCTACCCTTTTGACCTGATTCCAATCTCCCACCAAGACCGGCAGAGCCAAGTCTTTAGGGCGGCCTTTAACGGCGAAAACCCGGTCTATCGCGGAGCGATTGAAAGCATCAACTGCCAGTCCATAAAGGGTATCCGTGGGGGTGGCTACGATGCCACCTTCCCTAAGGTACTGAACGGCCCTTTCCAAGTCGGCTGATTCCATATCTAGTTGGGTATCCGATGCCTTCCCTGTTATTCGTGGCGCCGTGCCCAACGCGGGGTCTCGGCGGCGGGCCGAGTATATCACAGCCCTGGGTATCCTAAGGCGTTAAAACCAGGTTATTTCCGTCTCTGCGCATGTTGACTTTATAGAGTCTCCCACGGCTATACTCGCCCCTGTCCAGCCAGTATAATCATTACAGGTTATGTAACGCCGGATGTTGCCCGTCCATGCAGTGTATTTTCCGAGATATTCCGTAGATTTTACAGAAGATTCAGGAGGTAGAGCCACGACTGAACCCAAACTGCCTCAAGGACGCCGGGTCGCGACCAGTGACGATCTGGAAGTATCTGCCTACCTAGAGATAGCCAAGGGACTAGACGGTGTAGGAGCGGAAAACGAAGACAGCCAGCAATCTGTTAACGAGGGCGTCATCGTTATCGATTTTGGCTCCCAGTACAGCCACCTCATCGCCCGCCGTATCCGTGAGTTGAAGGTCTACTCTATGATAGCCCAGTCCAAAAGTAGCTGGGACTCTGTCAAACACCTGAACCCTAGGGGAGTGATTCTTTCCGGCGGGCCGGCCAGCGTGTATGAAGAAGGGGCGCCTCAGATTCCCAGCTGGGTCTTTGAGCAGCATCTGCCGGTCTTAGGCATCTGCTACGGGATGCAGGCACTGGTCCACCAACTTGGCGGGAAGGTATCTCCAGGCGCCAAACAGGAGTTCGGGTACGCGGTCCTACACCAAGACGGCTCCGATTCTGAATCAGTGCTATTTGATGACCTTCCCACGGAATTCCAGGTCTGGATGAGT
>CAJWGH010000062.1 GCA_913031095.1 uncultured Chloroflexota bacterium
TGCCCGTGCGAATCTCAGTGACTTGGTGGCCCAAAGCGCTGTCCTGGCCTTGGGAGCGCCCCTGCAGGCTCAGAATCCTGACTAGCAAGGACAGCGCTAATACCGTAGCAAGTAAGGCGACTGCACCAATAACGACCACCACTGCTTCCATGATTTTCCTCGCTGCCGCTAGCCGGGTCCAGTCAGACGGGCGATACCTCTCATGGTAGGCCCGCCGTTGCTCATCCGCTTTGCTTGCATTGGCTGTCCTTTACCGCAGTTGGGAATGGGATTCACCCGTAAGTCGTTACCCACAGCGTTGATGGACATGAAATAATCGCGGCTGTCGGACGTGATGCCACCGTCCCGGTACAGCTGGCCCAAGCGCCCATTTTTGATCTCGTAGACTTTAGCGGCGGTGATTCGGAAGTTCTCCCTAGATTCAGCGATTGACGGCGTCCGGTGTCCGTCGATGTAATAGCCGTCTTCGACCTCGGAGATGATGTCTTGCGGGTCTTGTTCTCCAGACCCAAAGATAGTATTGGTCATGCGTATCAGCGGTACTAGCTGGGCCTCGGTGGATCGTGCCGACCCGTTGGGTTCAACACACATGATGGCGGCCGTTTGGCGGTTGTTAAGGAATTCTTCCAGTACGCCGTTCCGCAGTATGTAGGCACGGCGGGCCGGAGTCCCTTCATGGTCGTATCTGAAAGAGCCGTAACCTTCCATGGTCGGGTCCGAGTAGGCAGTGACCAGCGGCGATGCGATCTGATTGCCCAATTGGTTGTCCTGCATGTCTTTCAGGAACCAGGATCGCCCTGCGTATCCAGTCTCATGCTTCAGTGCCCGATCCAACTCTGAGGGATGCCCCACAACTTCGTGGACCAGCAACGTATTGAAGTGGGGATTGGTGACAACCGTTACTTCTTTATTAGGGGGCTTTAAGGGTGGAGCGGCAGCGACCTCCACAGCGTCTGCGCCTAACTTCGTACAAAAATCTATGAAGTTAGACAGTATTATCGGCCCGTTGCTATATCCGTCCGTGAGGACTTCCCAGCCGGCCTGGTGGCCGGTGAAATCATAGAGTTCAAAGTTGCCGTGCTCACCCGAGCAGATGGCGATCGCGAAACCTTCTGTCTGGGTGGAACTCTGGTCTATTTCTGCGCCATCCGAGCTTAGAAATAGTTCCCGGAGCAAGAAAGTTGAAGCTGAAGTGGCGGAATAAACAACACTGCTGCTCTGACCCTGGATCGCCTTGCATCCGTCGACCGAGATGGCTACGGCGTCGGAGAGTGGTACCTGGCGTGGATCGACAGTGAAGGTCGCTGGAACAGTGTCTTGACAGACCGCTACCGCGGCAAGGTGGCTTGGCGCTAGGCTGCCTCCCAGGTTGGCGTACCGACTCCGCATCTGAGACTTCTGACGGGCGCTGGTATGGGCACGATTGTGGGCCTGCTTGATACCGTCCCAGACCACATCTTCCAGGCGGTTCAAGTCGGCGGAGCCTAGGATTCGGCCGAAATAACCAGAAGAACTGGTGAGCTCACCGGCAAGCACCCGGACGCCAAAATCGAACGTGTAATCTTCGGAACTTCCCTTTTCTGTGCCATTCTCCGCAACCGCCCGCCTTTCTTCTCGGACCTCGATACGTAGGTCGCAATAGCGGAAGCTCGGCAGAGTTTTCGACTTCTCTGCGACCAGTGACTGGAGGTTGCCTCGGAACCGATCCAGTGATTCCACACTCACGCTGGAAACAGACTGTGATGACAAGGCGCTAGACTGCCCCGGACACTGCTCGGGCTACGGCCTGCGCCACCTGTCGGTCCAGAGACCAGGGCAGCACGTTTTCCGGAGTTGGCTCAGCAACCAGGTTGGCTAGAGCTTGACTGGCCGCCAACTTCATGCGAGTGGTCACCTGGGCGGCATGGCTATCCAACGCTCCCCGGAACACCCCGGGGAAGACCAGGCTATTGTTGACCTGGTTGGGGAAGTCGCTTCGGCCGGTACCGACCACAGCTGCCCCGGCCGCTCTAGCGTCGTCAGGCCAAATCTCAGGTATTGGGTTGGCCATGGCGAACACGACAGGGTCTTTGGCCATGGACGAGACCATTTGCGGAGTCACGGCTCCTGCGACGGCGAGGCCGATGAACACGTCTGATCCTTTCATCGCTTCCGCCAGGCCGCCTTTTAGGTTTTCGGGGTTGGAAATGTCTAGCATTGCCGATTTTACGGCGGTCAGGTCGGTCCGGTCGCGGGAGATGATACCTACGCTGTCAACCAAGGTCACGTGGGTTGCGCCGTGGTCCAGGAGCAGCTTGGTTGAGGCTATCCCCCCTGCCCCAGCCCCGGCGAACACGAATTTGGTGTCTTCAATCTTGCGTCCTGTTACTAACAAAGCGTTGATGACTCCTGCCAGCACCGCGATGGCCGTTCCGTGTTGATCATCGTGGAACACCGGTATGCCCAGGTCTTGCAGAGCGTCTTCGATATCAAAACAACGAGGTGCGGCTATGTCTTCCAGGTTGACGCCGCCGAAGCTGGGCGCCAGGTAACGCACGGTCTGGATTATCTCGTCGCTGTTCTGGGTTGCGAGGCAGATAGGAAAGGCATCGATGTCGGCCAAGCCCTTGAAGAGGATGGATTTGCCTTCCATAACTGGCATGGCTGCTTCAGGTCCGATGTTGCCCAACCCTAATACGGCTGAGCCATCGGTGACGACGGCCACGGTGTTGGCACGATTGGTCAGGTGGTATGACTCGGACGAGTCGCCGTGAATTTCCATGCAGACACTGGCGACGCCCGGGGTGTACGCGATGGACAGGTCGTCCAATGTCTCTACCGTCATCTTGGGCGCGATACTAACTTTGCCTCGGGTTTCCCGGTGGCGATCGATTGCTTCTTTTCCGTAGTCCCTGGATTGTTGAGCCATCTTCTTCTTATCTCCCTACCCGTTGATACGACATCAACCAAAAAATTCTATGACGAACAACAGCCCGACCAAAGAAGCCTGGTCGAGGTTACCTAAAACCAGACAACCAAGGCGTTGGGCGCGTACGTTATCGCGTCTATCCCGACATTAGGCGGCACAAATCTTCCGCCATCTTACCGAGGACGTCGCGCCCTCGGGCCTGGAACGCCGTGAATGTCTCTAGCTGGAGCTGGTTGTAATTTTTCTGGTTTCTAAACATGGGGAATATTTTCCGGCCTAGTGGGTGACTGCACCCGTGGATGCAGATGAGACTAATTTGGCGTATTTGGCCAGTGCGCCGGTCGTGTAGTTCGGCGGGATGGGCTTCCACTTGCTCTGCCGGTCAGTCAGCTCTTCTTCAGAGATCTTTACGTTTAACTGGCGGCCAGGTATGTCCAAGGTCACGATGTCGCCTTCACGAAGCAATGCTATCGGCCCACCCACCGCGGCTTCAGGGGCGACGTGTCCAACCATTGGGCCGTGGGACGCTCCGGAGAACCGGCCGTCGGTAATCAGGGCAACGTCGTCGCCTAGGCCTTGACCTACAATGGCGGCGGTAACCGACAGCATCTCCTGCATACCGGGCCCGCCCTTGGGTCCTTCGTAGCGGATTATTACGATGTCACCGGCCTTGATGTCGCCCCGCTGGATGGCTTGAAACGCGGCTGGTTCTTGGTCGAAGACCCTGGCCGGGCCCTCGAATACTTTCTCTTGATGCCCGGCTACCTTAATCACGGCGCCGTCTGGGGCTATGTTGCCTCGTAGGATAGCCAAGCCGCCGGTGGGGCTCCGGGGGGAGTCGATCTGGTATACCACGGGCTGGTCGTCTACGGTCTCCACGCCTTCGACGTTCTCGCGTAGAGTTTTACCGGTCACTGTCATGGCATCGCCGTGGAGCAGGCCAGCATTAAGCAGCCGCTTCATCACCAGGGCGATTCCGCCGTACCGGCTCAGGTCAGCCATCAAATACCTGCCACTTGGTTTCATATCTGTGATGTAAGGCGTGTTACGGCTGATACGGTCAAAGTCTTCCAACGACAGGTCGACACCGGTTTCGTGGGCGATAGCCATCAAGTGCAGCACCGAGTTAGTGGAGCCGCCCATGGATACAGCCACGGTGATTGCGTTCTCGAAGGCTTGCTTGGTTAGGATGTCCCGAGGGCGGATGTCTTCTTCCAAGAGACGCATCAGGGTGCGTCCAACGTCTCGGGCCTCGCCTAACTTGCGAGGGTCGATGGCCGGGGTTGAGGCGTCGCCTGGGAGGGACATGCCCATAACTTCGATGCTAGTTGACATGGTGTTGGCGGTGAATAGCCCGCCGCAGGAACCCTCGCCGGGGCAGGCGACGCATTCTAGTGCGGTCAGGTCTTCCAGGCTCATGTCGCCCTTGGCGTAAGCGCCTACGGCTTCGAACACATCTTGGATGTTTACGTCTTGGCCCTTGAATTGACCAGGCATTATGGAGCCGCCATACATGAAGATGGACGGTACGTTCAGCCGGGCCATGGCCATCATGCAACCAGGCATGTTCTTGTCACAGCCGGCGATGGTGATCAGTCCGTCCATGCGCTCGCCGAAGGTGACCAACTCGATGGAGTCGGCAATGACTTCCCGGCTCACCAGTGACGTCTTCATGCCTTCCGTTCCCATGGAGATGCCGTCGCTGACTGTGATGGTGCCGAATTCGAATGGCACGCCGTCGGCAGCTCGGACGCCCTCTTTGGATGCTTGGGCAAATCGGTCTAGGTGTACATTGCAGGGTGTAACGTCGCTGGCCAGGTTAGCGATGGCGACGAACGGCTTCTTCAGATCGTCTTGGGTAAGGCCCATGGCCATCAGCATGGCCCGAGCAGGCGCCCGTTGTGGGTCGTCGGTCAGCTCACTGCTGCGATGTTTCATGTGAGCAGGTCTAGATTTTGTGGCCACTTGATCATCTCCTGGGAGGCGCAATTCGCCGGCTAATTCACGAAGGATTCATATTTTCCCATCCGGGATATTGCGTAATTGCGCAATTATAAGTGCCTATACTAAGTGGTTACAAGATGGGCGAGGCGTGAGAGCATCACAGGCACGAATGAGGGGTTGCGTCCATACCGAATTTTGATTACGCTGTTGGATGTTTCAAATCAGGCGTACTCAGGAGAGGTTGCGATGTTTAACCCAATCGGCTGGTTCAAACCAGGAATCGCCCAAGCTCATTGTGATATCCCGTGCGGGATTTATGACCCCGTTTCGGCCAAGATAGCCGCCCAGACAGTTCAGAAGATGGTCCTTCGCATCCAAGCGTTGGAGCGCCCCGGGGACGGTGATGCTGCTGGATTCGCGGACTATGCCAACAAGATTGCTCGGTATGTTGAGGTCAAAGAACAGCATGCCGAGACCTGCAAGCATGAGCTTGCTGTCCTTTGGGCCGACTACGGATGGCCCAACACTCCCGATGGTTTCGACGTGCATGCTACGTTCAATGCCGCTTTGAAATTAGCTGGCCAATGCAAACAGAATGTCGACATGGCAAAGTGCGAGGAATTGGTCGCCACGTGTGACGCCATCGCCTCAGCCTTTTGGGCCACGAAAGGTGAGACCTACAGCGACCCGCTAGCTGCCGCTCGATACGGAGCTTAGTTCACAGCTAGGTAAAGGATCGTCAAATAAAAAGGCTCCCCATAATTGGGGAGCCTTTTTTGTTCTAACAGACGAAAGTTACAGTAGCGTAGCGAGCGCTTCCGACGCTTTGGCGATGGTTGCGTCGATGTCAGTCTCCGTATGTGCAGTGGAGACGAATCCAGCCTCGAACTGGGACGGGGCTATGTAAACGCCCTGTTCTTGCATCGCGTGGAAGTATCGCCCATACATCTCTGTGTTCGAATCCTCGGCATGAGCCAGCCCCGTCACGGGTCCGCCGTTGAAGAACCCCGTGAACATCGAGCCGACGCGGTTAATAGTGGATGGGATTTCCACGGCTTGAAAGGCTTTGGTCATGCCTTCGGCCAACCTCTGTGCCAGGGTGTCTAGCTTTTCGAAAGTGCCCGGTTTCTGTAGTTCTGTTAGCGTCGCTATGCCCGCACTGACCGCCAGTGGGTTTCCAGAAAGGGTGCCCGCCTGGTACATGGCGCCCAGCGGGGCAACCATCTCCATCACGTCCTTCCTTCCGCCGTAAGCGCCTACCGGCAGACCGCCGCCGATGATCTTGCCCATAGTGGTGATATCTGGGGTTATTCCGAAGAGACCCTGCGCTCCGTTGGGCCCGACCCTGAACCCTGTTATGACTTCGTCGAAGATCAGAAGCGCGCCGTTCTCTTCGGTGATCTTACGAAGACTTTCCAGGAATCCTGGAGCAGGCATAACTACTCCCATATTGCCGGCCACCGGCTCTATGATGACTGCGGCGATGGACGTGGGGTTGGCTAGGAAGAATTTATTCACCGACTCTATGTCGTTATAATCGGCCACCAGCGTTTCTTTGGCGTAGGACTCTGGGACGCCGGCGCTGGTGGGTATCCCGTGGGTTAATGCCCCGGATCCAGCCTTGACCAGTAGGCCGTCGGCGTGACCGTGGTAACACCCGGCGAACTTTATTATCTTGTCGCGGCTGGTGAACGCTCGG
>CAJWGH010000063.1 GCA_913031095.1 uncultured Chloroflexota bacterium
AGTCAGATCGAATCTTGGAGGCGTCGGTGGTGAGAACGCCTTTGGTGTAGATCTGGTCCTTGATGGCGATGGGGACGCCGTGGAGAGGTCCGCGATAGTCTCCGCGCCGAATCGCGGCTTCGACCTCAAGAGCTTCTTGCCGTGCATGCTCTGCCATGACCGTGATGTATGAGTTGACCTGTGGATCTATACGCTCGATACGGTCCAGATAGGCTTCTACTGCCTCGACCGGAGACACCTGTTTGGCCTTGATGGCGGAACCCAGTTCCGTCGCTGATAGGAAGGCTATGTCTTGAATGGCCATTATTGGCTCTCCTTGCGTCTTTCCTGCGAAGGCAGGAATCCAGGATATTCCTTTCAGGATTTGAGGTTGTTCCACCTCGCCGTTCTGGAACGGGAGCGTTGGCGTGATGACGGCTGAGAATTACCCTCTCGTATCCAGCATTCGCTGGCGCATATCTGCGGGCACCTCGCGGAGGCGTTGGCGGAAGGCGGTATTCGTGCGGTCTGAGACGCAGTGGGCGGCTTCAGTGAGCAGTTTCACACCGCCCAGGTAGTCGTCTATGTGGATATATTCGGCTTCGATCCGGCCATCAGGCGCACCGTTGTGGTAGTTGCCGAGAGGGAAAGCTATGCCGGTGGTCTGGTATCCGAAGACTGCGAACGCGCTGGCTTCGCACGTTCCTCCGCTCATTAGTTGACGCTGGCACTTAAAACCGTTGTTTCGCTCATTCAAGGTTTCGCGCGCTCGTATCAGAACCGATTCGGCGTCGGCGGTGAATGTGAACCCGGCGTCACCGACCCGGATGACTGGGCCTTCACCCTGTTCTGCGCCGGGCAGAGTTCGGCTGGACTCTGCGGATATCACCAGTGTATCGGCCGGCAAGGTGCCTGAATCAGCCATGAGCCTGGCGCCTACCAGGCCGACCTCCTCAGCGCGGGTGAATACTCCGTAGACATCACCGGGTGAGGCATCGCCCTCGGTTAGCTGGGCAATCATGGCCAAGATGCAGCCGCATCCAGCGAGATCGTCCACGGCACGCATGCGAATCATATCCCCGTCCAGTTCGTAATCAATCAGGTCGAAAACCACTGATAAAGGCGGCTCTAAGTCCTGGGGTTGCTCTAATTTGATCAGTACTCGCCGGTCACTCTCCTCTCCATACCTTCCTGTGATTGCCCCATTGACACGGCTGCCATCGGGGAGCAGCACTTGAACCGGCACGCCCGCTTCGAAGCTGGACGGAGGAATCCCGCCCATGGCCGTGGCGATGTGGCCGTCCGGGTGGCTGCCGGTTATCTCAAAACCTGGGTGGTCCATGTGGGCGATGACGGCTAGTGGGTTGGCGCTTGGGTCAGTACCTGGGACCTTGGCGATGATGTTGCCAAACGCGTCTTGCTCAAATCCGGCACCTATCTCCCGTAGGATAGCTTTAACGGTGGACGCTACTCCTTCCTCCCGGAATGCTGTGGCAGGGTTGCCGCCCAGCCGGGAGAGGTAGTCCAGTGCTTGTTGTTTGAGATCGGTCATGCGCCACCTGCGGGGTAAGATACGAGTGGCGGGATTATAGCAACGCTGCGGGCTCAGGCCAACTGGCCTGGTGCTATACTTCCGTGAAAGATGACTAGGCAGGCTAAGGAGAACACTCAGCCTGCGATTCTGTACCCTCGAGGAGAGCCAAAGTGTTAGAGCAATTCAAGGTCAGCCACGACGACGCAGAGTTCGTTCAGGGAGATGATCTCAAGAAAACCGTAGCAGGAATCTTCGAGAAGCTAGGAGTGTCACCTGAGGACTCTCTCTTGGCTGCCGACGTGCAGGTTCTGGCCGATCTTAGGGGTGTGGACTCCCACGGCGTTTCAAACATGCTGAAAAGCTATATCCAGGGCTACCAGGAAGGGTCTATAAATCCCCAGCCCGACTGGAAAGTTATCCGGGAAACACCTAGCACTGCCACTGTAGACTCCGACCGTGGTCTGGGAACCATCATCACCCCCAAGGCCATGGATATCGCCATCGAGAAGGCTAAGAACGTTGGCCTGGGCATGGTGACTATCGGGAATGCCCGCCATCTAGGCATGGCGTCCTATCACGCTATGAAGGCCTTGGACCACGACATGATCGGTGTCTGCATGACCAGCTGCCCTCCCTCGGTGTTGCCGACATTTGGCGCCGAACCTCGGTTGGGAACCAATCCGATCGCTATCGCTGTGCCGTGTTTGAATGAGCCCCCGTTTGTGTTTGATGCGGCCACCAGTTCGGTGGCGGTGAACAAGATACGCATCGCCGGGCGGCTGGGTGCTGAGATTCCTGGAGGCTGGCTGGCAGCTGAGGACGGCAGCCCAATCATGGAGCCATCGCCTGCTCCGGAGAAGGTCACGCTTTTGCCTCTCGGTAGTGACCGTGAAGGCGGCTCCCATAAGGGTTACGGCTTCTCTTGTATCGTGGATATTCTGGCAGGGGTTCTAACTGGATTCGGCTACGGAGTTGTGCCTGGCAGGCCCAATTTTGGTCATATGGTAGCGGCCTACAGCATCGATGCTTTTACCGATGTCGAGCCCTTCAAGGTGCAGATGGACGAGTGGTCACAGATGATGCAGACCACCAGGCCTGCGCCTGGCCATGACCGAGTGTTGGTGGCTGGCCAGCCCGAGGCTGAGGTTGAAGCGATCCGACGTGAAGAGGGTATTCCGCTTCATCCGGAGGTTGCTGACTGGATCAGGGACACCTGTGGAGAGATGTCTGTTCCATGTCTGTTTTAGCTAATCGAGGTGTGGTCTCTTTATCCAACAAGTTTGGCAGATGTGGAGTTTGGCCGCATTCTACCATTAGCCTCTAAGGGCGAATGGATTTGAGATTCTCGTTAGCCTTGTAGGGCTGGAATAACTTCTTCGCCCATCAGTTTTATGGAGCGCATGGTGTCCTTGTGGGACAGCGGTCCGCCTTGGGTTTCCAGCAGCAGCGAACCTATCCCCAGTTCCTCCTTGATGTGCCGGAGCTTCTTAATGACGGTGTCGGGGCTGCCGACGACCAGGTGGTTGTGTTCCTGGAGTTCTTGATATGACAGTTCGTTCATGGGCCTCTGCCTGCGTGCGGCGTTGGCGGACACACCGGCCTGGGAGAAGTAACCCGGTGGGGCCCAGTATTCTCTTGGCCCTTTTAGAGGATGTCCCATACGCCACATAAATGCCTTGCCTGATTCTTGAGCTTTTTCGTCGGTTTCGTTGACGTGAGCGCAGATCATGAAGGCGAACTTATCCGGCCCCGCTTCCCAACCCTGCTGGGCGGCCTGCTCCCGGTAGCTGCCGAACAGGTCCTTAGCCCTGCTTAGCTCGGTTAAGAATGCCGCGTATGTGTAGCGGTGCTTAACCGCCCACTCCACAGTCTCAGGGCTGCCGGTGCCTGGGACCCAGGCGGGAGGATGGGGTTTCTGGACCGGCACCATCCATGGGTTTACTGCTCGGTACTGGTAGTGCTTGCCTTCCCAGCGGAAAGGGCCGGGAGTTGTCCAAGTCTTGATTATCAGGTCGTGGCACTCTTCGAACCTCTCCCGGTTGTATACGGGGTTGGTGTTGTTGGCCCAACTCTCCACTCCGATTCCTCGGACGAAACCGGACACTATGCGGCCGCCGGATATGACATCCAACATGGCGATCTCTTCCGCTAGTCTCGGTGGGTTATCTGAGGTGGGAAGCATGTTGCCCAGCATCAGAATCTTGGCCTTGGAGGTCAGGCGGGCCAGGATGCCGCCGGTGATATTTACCTCAACGTCCATGCAAGACGGGGTGTTGTGGTGTTCGTTAATCATCAGCCCCTGGAATCCGGCCTCCTCCGCGTATTGGAACTCGTCTAAGTACCGCTTGAAGAGGTCTGTGGCCTTGTTGGGGTCGAAGTAGCTGTTTGGAAAGGTCAGCCGCAGAGATGGCCACTGCTCCGCTAGATCATCATTGATATAGTGGTAGGGCATCTCAGTGAAATAATAAACGTCGAGGCTCATGGTTCTCCTTGAGAGATGCTTTTTGAGGCCAGCCATCAGCAGTTAGGAAATCTGAGAACCGACCGGTGTTTGCTGAATGGTTGTTTACGCCAGGAAATCTAGGGCTGTCTTGATGAACTCTTCAGGTCTCTCAACCTGAGGGGAGTGGCCGCAGTTGTCTATGACCACCAGGTCTGAGCCGTTGATGGCCTGCTTATAGAGTTCGCCGCACTCCACGGGCACTATGGCGTCGTTCTTACCCCAGACCATCCGTGCCGGAACCTTGACCCGTTGCAGCAAACTGGTTAGCCGGGGGTCGTGCATGTAGGGCTTCCAGCAAAGGCGTACGGCCATCTCGCGGTTGGTTTCAGCGACCAATGCTTGTTCGGGAGTGGGATCCGTTCCATAGAGTTTTTGATATTCGGGCGCCTGACTAGTGTCGTG
This sequence comes from uncultured Chloroflexota bacterium, assembly GCA_913031095.1. Next base: position 4,419 of record CAJWGH010000063.1, read on the forward strand.
GTACATCAGATCCAGCACCTGGCCGGGGCTGATGATGAATATGTCGGTAATCTCGCTGTCGTTGGGTTTGACGCCCGCGGCACCTACCAACATCAATTTGCTTATGGAATGGTTACACATGGCGGCAATCTCCGAGGCGATCCAGCCGCCCATTGAGAACCCGATGGTGCGGACACCCTCCAAACCTAAGGATTCCAGATACCAGGTATAGAAGCAGGCCATGTCTGGGATCGTCTCCAGCCAGTCGGGTCGGTCTGTCTTGCCGTAGCCGGGATGAGACGGGTAGTAGACCGTGTACTTCTCGGCTAGGGCATCCGCGAACCTCAGCCAGCCGGTATTTCCTCCTGCGCCGTGGAGCAGGAGTAGTGGCTCGCCGGAGCCACCTTTCAGGGTATGGACCTTGGTACCGCCAACGTCCACCATCTCTTCAGTAAAGGCAACCATCGTTCGCTATCTCCTCGTTAGGCCGTTGCGGCCTCTTTCTGGAATGGGTCGGTTAGTTCCAGTTCCGCGCCAATCTCGCGGAGGGCGGGGAGTACTTCCTCGCCCATGAGTTTCAGGCAGTTCATGGTGTCGGCGTGGGTGGTGTCGCCGTCGTTGGTCCAGACGCCCAGGATTCCTGGTCGAATGACCGATAGGGTTTCCCTGAGTTTTCTGATAACGGTTTCCGGACTTCCGACGATCCAACGATTGGAGGCCAGAATCTGATCGTATGTTGCGGTCTCCAAGCCTAGGCCCAAGAACGGGTCCTTGCGAATGCGGCCTTGGTACTTAGCGATTTTGGGGTCGGCTTTACTCCCGCCGTAACCAATAGGCAGCATGTAGTCCTTGGGCATGGGCACTCGGCCGACGCCCACATTTCCAGTCAAGAAACCTTTGGCCGATTCATAGGCTTTCTCATCTGTGTCTTGCACGTGGATGCGACATAGGTAGCCGAAATTCTCGGGGCCGACCTTGTATCCGGCCTCTAGTGCAGCGTCGGTGTAGATGTCAATCATGTCCTGGGTGCCTTGCGGGTCGGTCTCCAGATAGATATATGGGTAGCCTCTCTCAGCGGCCCAGACCAGGGTCTGCGGACTACCTAAGCCCGGTATCCACACCGGTGGATGGGGCTTCTGCAATGGTGTTTCAAATGGGTTCACTACTCGGAAATGGTAGTGCTTGCCTTCCCATCGGAAAGGGCCAGGGGTGGTCCAGGTCTTGATGATCAGGTCGTGTGCCTCTTCGAATCGCTCGCGATTGTGAAGCGGGTTGATGTTTGCAGCTAGGCTTTCCACTCCGGTGCCGCGAACGAATCCTGACACAACCCTGCCGTTGGAGATCATGTCAATCTCCGCTATCTCTTCGGCCACTCTTAAAGGGTTTTCAAAAGTGGGCAGCGGGTTGCCCATCAACACAATCTTAGGTTTCGAAGTATTGCGGGCCAGGATGGCAGCTTCAAGGTTCATGGTCGCGCCTAGGCAGGTGGGGGTGTTGTGATGCTCGTTCAGCATCAGCCCATCAAAGCCCACTTCTTCGCAGTATTCATATTCGTCCAGGTACTCGTTGTACTGGCGTGCTCCGACTTTAGGGTCAAAATTGCTGTTGGAGAAGGTCAGCCGCACGGCTTCATTGGGGCTGTTCCTCACTGCCTCTTCGGTGTAATTTGTGTAGGCCCTCTCTGTGAACCGCATCAAGAACATGTTAAAACCTCCGGAATTTGTGCATTTTGGACGCTTGGGAAGGTCCAGGTCGGGGCATTAGCCCTTCACGTAGACCGGCTTCCCTGGATGTTCAATTAATAGGCCGACTCTGGGGCGATGTCCGGATAACGGCTCTGCCCGGCCCATTTGAAGGTCAATTTGACAAGGCACCGGTCGCCGCTTGGTAGATATGCCTTCGGTATCGATCGATAATTGACGAAAACTTGAAGTTTTCGCTCCAGAAAGGCCAGAACTCATCTTGGCTTTGAAACCTGGTTCCACCCGGGCGAGGCAAGGATTTTTCCACCACGCAATCGTCGGCCATTGCCGCAATCAGGATAACAACGTCTTTGTTATTAGAGGCGTTGTTGTATCGGGTGGCCACGTCGATGAGGCGGCTATGGTAAGTTCGAGGTTCGGCATTTCG
>CAJWGH010000064.1 GCA_913031095.1 uncultured Chloroflexota bacterium
CGGCGAAGTCCAGTGTCCCAATGTTTTCCCGATAACACAAGAAGTTACTGAGAGTAAGCCTGAGGGGTATCATTAAGAGGGCCTCAGATGGGCCCGATATTTCACCGGAAAAGCCGGAGGAAAACCGCCCACTACAACCTCCACCACTCCAAAAAGGTGCTCTCGATTTCACGTTATGTCGACCGAAGACCGGTTAATCTTAGCATAGCGTACGGGGCCTTTTGATGGGCTTAACGAGCCCGATGTTTAATCAGAGCAAGACGATTGGCAGTTTGTTCTGCCAGAGTGAATCACCTTTGTCCGTCTTGACCCTGTAACACAGCCGAGCCTACAATCGGTAATAATCCACCCGAAATCTAGCCAGAGCAGATATGTTTGAGAACCTGACCGATCGATTGACTGGAATCCTGAATAAGCTGACCAGCAAGGGACGCCTCACCGAAAGCGATGTTGACGAAGCCCTTGCCCTAGTCCGCCGATCCCTGTTGGAAGCCGACGTAAATTTCCGGGTCGCGCGGGATTTCGTGGCCGCAGTGAAAGAGCGGGCTATCGGCTCAGACGTTCTGGAAAGCCTCTCCCCTGGCCAGCAGGTCGTGAAGATCGTCCAAGATGAGCTGACCCAACTGCTCAGCGGTGGCGACAACTCCCTGACTCTTTCCAGCCAACCGGTCACGGCTATCATGCTGGTGGGACTGCAAGGATCAGGTAAAACGACCACTGCCGCCAAGCTGGCGCTCCACCTGCGCCGAGAAAGTCACAAGTCTCTGCTCATAGCCGCTGACCTGCGGCGCCCTGCCGCCATCCAGCAACTGGAGACTCTAGGCAAACAGTTAGATATCCCGGTCTATTCAGAAGATCCAAAGTCTTCCACGGTCGTCCAGGTTGCCAAGAACGGCCTTGAGAAGGCTCGCCAACTTGGAGTCAACTGGGCCATCATCGACACCGGCGGCCGGATCCAGATAGACGAAGATCTGATGCAGGAACTGGACGACGTTAAGAAGGCTATCAATCCCCAAGAAGTGATTCTGGTAGTGGACGCCATGACCGGTCAGGAAGCGGTCAACGCCGCCGAAGGGTTCCACGAGCGTGTGAATCTCACTGGCCTAATCATGTCAAAGATGGATGGTGATGCCCGTGGAGGCGCGGCTCTGTCTATTACCCGAGTGACCGGCGTGCCCATCAAATTCTTGGGAGTTGGTGAGAGGCCCGACGGCTTGGAAGCCTACCACCCAGATCGGCTGGCCTCCCGAATCCTTGCCATGGGAGACATTCTGACCCTTATCGAGAAGGCTCAGGAAGCGGTGGACGATAAACAGGCCGAGGAAATGGAGCGCAAGTTCCGCCAGGCCAGTTTCGACCTTGAGGACTTTTTAACTCAGATTCAGAGCGTGAAGAAGATGGGCTCGCTATCTTCCGTGATGGAGATGATTCCCGGTATGGGACAACTCAGCAAGAAGATGCCAATGGGAGACCTGGACGACGGGCGCGTCGAGCGCATAGAAGCCATAATCCGGTCAATGACTCCCCAAGAACGCCAAAGGCCTGAGATCCTAAACGGGAGCCGCCGCCGGCGTATCTCCAAGGGCAGCGGCACCACTCCTGCAGACGTGAACCAACTGCTGAACCAGTTCAAACAGACTCAGAAGATGATGAAGCAGATGTCCAAGTCCCGTAACCCCATGCAGCTTATGAAGATGCTGAAAGGCTAACTACCGCGGCACTGCTAAATGTTCGGCGGCAAAGTCTGTGTTTGAGCGTCTTACATTCATCTAATCTCCTTTGCTGCCTTTTCAAGGCCCCTTAGCTTCAAACTAACAGACCGTAAAGCACCTCAAAATCTTCCCTAAATATAGACCATTTAGGAGAGGTTTTTCATCACCGAAAGGCCTGAAGGAAATGACTGCGACCTTAGTAAGGATAGTTCCAGTATTAGCTGTGATGGCGTTGCTGCTAACCATGACTGCCTGTGACGGTGGAGGTGATGCTGATGTGCTGCATCGAGGCAGTATTCCCCCCAAAGATCTTGAATTGAAATCTGAGATGCAAGAGGAACTGTTTGCGCTCGCAAATAATAGAGATGGATGGTTCTTGGCCAGTGATATGACTACCGAAGCGTTGGAGGGATTATATGATAGCTGGTCGTTAATTTGCCGGAGCGAGACTTCCCTGGCTGACTATAAGGGATTGGTCTTTGAGGTTGTAAGGCCTTGGTTTCTGGAGACGATTACGATGGATTTAAAAGATGCCCAAGAAGCCGACCGCTATTACAAATTGAAAAGTTGGAATTCTCCCTGGGCTTACGTCGAACAGACATGGAAGATCGGCAACAAGATAGTCTGGGGCCCTGAACTGCAGTTGTTCCTAATAGAATCAGGTGCGTGGCGTTATCACGACTGTTAAGTCAGGCACAACACAAGGGGGCATGGCCCGACAATTCTGGGCAGCACATGCCACTCCCTCACTTCAACGTCAACTCAGTGTCGGAGGGCCGGAGGTTCTTAGATGGTCGATACACAACCGGTTCTATGAACGTGGCTAATTCACAGAATCATGTCCGACTGCCTTCATCGACGTATGACGTGGCGCCCACCGTGGATATTTTTATCTGCTGGCGGTAAACCTCACCGCCCATGTCGGCTTCTGATTGGTGGGATTCTGTGCGCCAGTCCGAGCCATCAGCTCCTGGCCCATCGGACAGCGCTTCCTCAAGAACCCTTCCGTGCATAGCTGTCTCGCCTGATATGTCTAGAATCCTGAGTATGGTTGGAGTCAAGTCCAAATTACCTGACGGAACTTGAGACCTGATATTAGATTTGAATCCGGGGCCGGCGGCGAACAAGATATTATTCATCTCATGACGGCTCATGGATCCATGTTGGCCCATACCTGGCTCGCCATAGGTCGCATACGCCGTGCCGAGATACCCTGCTTCATTGGCTGCCGAATCCCAGGCGAACGAGACAGTGAGCTCGGGCGCCCGTGGGCCCTGGTTACCCACCAATGAAGCCGGTAGAGTCCCAGCGATACCTCCGACAGCATCCGAAGCGGTAACTGTGCCACACCAAGGCTGTCCCATGAGCCACGAAGCCAATCGCCGGGCCGTTTCTAAGTCCCCTGGCGGTGTGTATAAGAGGGCCGCGCCACCGTTTTGAGCAACTATCACCCCATTTGCCTCTCCTCCAGGCCGGAACCCGGCATCTCTCATCAAGGCTTCAACATCAACATTCCCAGTTATGGTCGAGTAGCCGTGGTCTGAAGCAACTATGACGTTCGTCTCATCGGTGCGGCCTGTTTCCTGCAACCAACGAAGCACATCCCCGAACTGCCCGTCTGCTTCCTTGATCGCAGTGTCGGATAAGCTAGAACCAACCCCAGAAGCATGTTGGGCCTTGTCCGGCTCCGAAGACCAAATCAACGCCACAGCCGGGTCTCGTTCAGGAAGAACGTATTCGGTCATGATCCGAGTGGCGTGAGCCAATCTCGGAGTATTGGGCACCTTTTCTTCCGGCCACGGACCAAACCGGTCAATCAAAGATTCATGAAGATCTCTGGGCAAGGCGAATGTTGGGTGGATAGTCGCTCCTCCTGAATCTTCGGCTGTTGGGTTATGGAGATATGCGTTGCCACTGGTCCCTACGCCGATGGCTACGTATTCTTTGCCGTGGCGCACAAGAATCTCAGCTAAAGTTGGCGCTAAGAGCACTGGCACACCGACCTTCGCAACCTTACTCAGTTCTGGCTCCATGGCCCCTATCGCGTTATACGGGTCGAATTCTCTGATCAGAAGCCTGTTTCCAGCCAAGCCATGTCCTCCTGGGTCCATGCCGGTGACCATGCTAGAACAGTTGACGCGGGTTACAGACGGAAATACCGCATGATGATTGACGAATGTCACTCCATTAGCGGCAAAGGCCGAAAGATTAGGCATCAGCCGGGTATTTACCTGGGCCGGTTGGAGTCCGTCAAATACGAAAACTAGAACAGAGGACATACTTCTCTCAGACCAACTTCAGATTCTTACGGGGCCAAAGCTTGAATGGTACGCTCATAGGATTCCTTCATGTCTCCCACGGTTAATGGGGCGATCACGGGTTTGGTCAGACCCATCTCCCGCAATTGCTCGATCCGTGCCCGGCAGACTTCCGCAGGGCCAACTACTCCCAACTCCGACTGCATTTTGTCACCGATTGACGCGGCCGTGGCTGGGTTATAGGCATGATCCCAACCCGACTGCACTCCTATCATCTCCGCCCGGAACCCAGTATTCCGAAAGAATGATTGATAGTGGATACCGTTTGCATACCTGGCAATCTCCCGCTGTAGGCTAGCACGACCCGCTTCCAGATCATCAGTAACTGCGACTCGCAGATAACCCGATATCGCCACATCTGAAGGATCCCGACCGGCTCTGGTTGACCCTTCCCTCACAAGTTGGATAGCCTGCTCAAGATAACTTGCGGCAGTCCAACTCAACAACACTCCATCGGCTATGGTTCCGGCCAACTGCAGCATGCGAGGGCCCAAAGCCGCTAGATAGATAGGGACATCGCCCTTGGGGTTTGCGTCACCCAGTGTGGCCCTTTTTACCGTGATTGCCTTGCCTTGATGATTAACCTCTTCACCTTTCAACAAAGCGCGCACGATATGGACCATATCCGAGAGGTGCTCCATCGGTTGGCTATAGGCCACCCCGTGTCCGTCTTCGGTGGCAGGGCGGTTTCCTACGCCCAAACCCAGGATGAACCGTCCATCGGAAGAGGCGGCCAGCCCAGCCGAGGACATGGCTGTTATCAAAGGCGTTCTTGAGAACATCGGCAATATGCCGGTACCCAAGCCGATACGGCTTGTGATCGATGCGATGGCTGTGAGTTGGGTCAGGGAATCCCGTCCAGAACCCTCCGTCATCCAGACCTCACCATAACCCGATTCTTCGGCCATTCTGCCAAGGTACTGGATATCCACCGTGCTCATCTGAGTTTCGTTCCCAAGTCTAAGTCCTAGAAACGACATGCTGTTCTCCTTTTTTTGGTGAGGCGAATCACCCTGCCCCAGTTCTCAGGGCGCTAAAAAGATAGACAGTAGCAAAGGTCCGGTAAGGGGACCACCTTTGAGCGATACCCTCAACCTGAGCGTCCGTCACATCTTCACCGCCTGTGAAGAGACGCGAGACTATTCTCCTCAACGCCAGGTCCCCAAGTGGCAGTGCGTCGGGCCTGCCCACTGCCCGGATTAACACCCACTGTGCGGTCCAGATCCCCACGCCACGCAGGGACACCAGCTTGTCGACGATCTCTCCGTCAGACAATTCATCCAGGTCTTCCAGCCCCACAGAGGTGTCTAAGGTCGAACCCGCCAGGCCGTGAACGTATTCCGACTTCCGCTGAGTCAGTTTCATGGTATGAAGTTCGGCGGGTGACGACGCCCAGATGGACTCGGGTCTAGGGAAGGCGTAGTATGTCTGGCCGTCAAACTGGGCTCTGGGGCCAAACGTTTCGATAAGAAGCGTCCGGATGATTCGGGCTACGCCAGTGGATATCTGCTGGCCTAGTACCGCCAACACCAAAGCTTCGAACACCGTGGCAGTATGAGGCAGATGTAGGCCATAAAATTGTTCCACAAGGCCTGCCATGGACTTGTCAGCCTTACCGAGTTCGTAGAACGGTAACAAATCCTGATCCACTCCCAGTAGCCAGGAGACCCTCGACTTGGCCAATGCTACATCATTGGGGTCTAGGTCCGAGCCTTGCAGTTCCACAGTCAACTCTGGGGATTCAACCGAGCCGGAAGACCACACCGAGGCCAATACCAACTTGTTCCCCAGATCCAGCAGCCGGCGGTAGACGCCGTCTTCCATCGTGTCAGTACCGTACCGACTCTGGAAGTAGGTGTGGTAGCCGGCGGTAAACTCGAAATCGAAGGGCGCCACAGGCCATATGGTGGTGCTCACGCAGTCCATCACCTAGTACCCAGAGACGCAGAGCCAACCAGATAGTGTTTGGATCCGTCAGGATCAAGTTCAGTCCGCATCAGATTGGCGGTGTCGGCGGTCCACTCCACGGCGGTCGGCAGTGCCGCTGAGGAAATAGCCTCACCGATCTTCTTTCGCTGTTCGTCATTCACATCCCGCCGGACCCGTCCTAGCGTCAAATGAGGGGAGAAGCCACGCTGTTCTTTAGGAAGCCCCAGTTGGCCCACGGCATCGTCCACAGCCTGTTGTAGTGAACCGAGTACCTCAAGATCACCATTTAACCCGGCCCACAAAACCCTGGGACTCCGGAGGTTAGGGAAGACGCCGAGTCCGTTGATGGCAAGAACAAATGGTTTGAATCCAGCGGTCACTGAAGGCAGGCTTTCTAGAACTTTTTCAGCGATTCCCAACTGGATATCTCCCATAAACTTGAGTGTCAGATGGATTCCTTCGGGCCGAACCCACCGAACGTGCCTGCCGAACTCCGCTTCTAGACCCCTAACTGAATCTTCCAAAGCTTGGATTCCCGA
>CAJWGH010000065.1 GCA_913031095.1 uncultured Chloroflexota bacterium
ATGTTGAGACCGTAGTTGACACCTACTATTGGCTGTGCTCCATCCACCCTGTGATAGTGGTATTCAACCACGTGGGACGGGTCGAACTCTGGATTTATCTTCTGGAGATGAGGCACGAACAGGTCCATTAATTCTTCAGGAGACTTCAGATACAATTCGCTACCCCGGCTGGGGTAGTTGCTGATATAAAGGATGTGCTTTCCGCCGTACAATCTCCGATCGATCAGGTTTGTGTGCTCTATCAAGGCGACGAACGGCATATTTTGGTCAGCGATGTTCAGCCAGTATTTGTCTGTGAATGGCCGGTCCATCACTAGAATCATCAAGACTGCGGAGAGGTAGTCTATACCGTCCAGTTTGGATTGGTATATGTCGGGCATGCGCGGTACCAGTCTTGTGAAGATGTACGAAGGCGTAGTGGCGATGATTGCATCATAGTCTCGGCGCTCATTATCGGAATCGTTCAATTCAACATCTATGCTGGCAGCCGAACTGCCCGAATCCACGATCTGGGTTACCCTGGCAGATGTGTGAACGACACCGCCCCTCTTTGCTATGTCGGCAACCAGATAGTCGATGACCTCGCCGAAGCTGCCCATGGGGTAACCTAGACGTTCGCCGGTGCTTCCTTTCTTGCGAGAGCCGACCCGCAGGCGCATCTTGCCCCAGATCCAGGTCATGCTTATGCGGTCGTAGAACTCCCCGAACTTGCCACGGAGAAGTGGCTCCCAGATGACTTTATATGCCTGCCGACCCATGCGTTTCGACAGCCAGTCTTTGGCCGTGATGTTCTCGAATTTTTGATGGTTCTGGGTGTTCTTAAGGACCAGCGTCCAGAAGCCCACCTTTAGCCGGCTAAGCAGAGATAGAGGTTTGAATCTGAGGAGGTCCTTAGGAGTGGCGAAGTTCCAAATCTTGCCGCCGTGGCCCTTGTCCAGATAGAAACCGACGCTAGATTCCAGCCAGGCTAGTTTGTCGCCCAGTCCCAGTTCCTCGATCAGATCGGCGATGTCGGTGTCGCTGGTGAACAGGTGGTGGTAACCTCGCTCCAGCCTTCCACCGGACACTTCAAATGTGGACGCCTGGCCGCCAAGAAAATCCGATTGCTCAAACACTTCTGCGAAATGGCCCTGTTTGGTCAATTCATGTGCGGCGGCTAATCCGGCCATGCCTCCACCGATTATTCCTACTCGCATCGGTTGTCTTCCTCGGCAAGTTTTGGCTCTGCGGTCAGACTGTTAGATCGGCTGGCGGTGCTTATCTCGCGGAGGGATAGATTGTTCTTCCACAAGAGGACCAGCCCTGCGATGTTGACCGGCAGCCAAAGTGCGACCAGGTGTACAAACCCACTGTAGGCCCCTGCTAATGACGCCCCGACTCCCAAGGACATCAACGTCTGTTGGGCAACGATCTCAAAAGGCCCTATTCCTCCGATAGCGCTGGGTATCGATGTTGCCAGGTTAGAAGTAGCGGTTAGAAGCAGCACCACCAACAGCAACACCGCCGCGGAATCGAAGTACTCGTTTATCCCGAAGGAGTAGGCCAACATGAAATACATGGAGCCTTCCAACAACCATACGGGCAGTGAGTATAGGAAGAGAGATAGGTGTTTGGATGGGGAGTTCAGAACTGCTAGTCCTGTCACAAATGTCCGAAAAATTGTTTTGACCTTGGGCCTGGGTTTAGCGGGGATGATGTTTAACCACCCTTCGGCCCGATTAGTAAAAGCTGGGGAACTGCCCAAGAGAGTGAATACCGTGAGCATTAGTGCGAATGCAACGATGATTACTAACAGGAAGATTAGGCCGGTGGTTCGGGACACATCGGCAGCGCCGTCAAATTGGCCCAGCAACAACAGCCACGGCGCCGATAGGGCGGCGAACGCCAGTAGGGTTATGCCGTCATAGACCCGTTCCACTGCGACGGTTGCCAGAGTAGAACTGGTATTCACATCCTCGCGCCGGGCAAGGTAGTAGGAGCGTACAAACTCGCCTAGGCGTACCGGTAGGAGGTTGTTGGCCATGTAGCCGATAACCACCACCGGGTAGAGTCGGCTCACGGGAAACCTTCCCATGGGGCTCAGCAGATAACGCCACCTGATTGCACGAAAGAAGACGGCGATAAAATAGACGACGATGGAAGGTGCTAACAGATAATAGTTAGCTTCGCGCAAGGCGTCTTTGAGGTCTCCGATGTCCACTTGGTAGAGCAAGAGCAGCAACAGGACTACGCTAACGCCGCCGCCCAGCCAGAATTGCCATTTAGTGGTGATCAATCAACCAACCAAGTCCTAACAGATCGCCCCTTGGAGCCTGGAGTTAGTATACCTGGGGCACAAATCATGGGCCAGCTACCGGCTGAAGGAATAGTAGTCGCTCGTGAACCAGTCCTGCTTCAGGTCTCTAAATACCCAGTAGCTCAATATGCTGCGCCAGGCCTCTTTGCTGGAAGCCATGTTTTTGAAGAACTCCACGTCCTTCTGTAACTCCTCCTTCCAGTCCTCGTCTTGCCGCGCCTCTGATGGCCGCCGGTAGGTCTCGGGATACCACAGCAGGCTGTGGAGGGGCTCGCTCTTGTCATAGTCTGCCAGTTCCGCGTCCATACTATCGGTGTGGCTCGATGCTAAGAGCAGATAAGATGGACGGAACTCGTTTTGTTCAGGCTTGGTTTCCAAGGAATTGCAGCTTGCGTTCCAGCCTTCTTCTCCTTCATCTTTGAAACATGTGAACCTCAGCAACCCATCGGATTCGGCGCTCCTCACGTACCATTGGAAGGGGTACCAGATATCGTAATCGACCTCCACTTCTCGCCTTTGTGTGAAGGTAGCTTCGGCGTCTATGGAGGGGTGGTCAAAGACTTGTTCCAAGGACGTAAATGTATCCTGGAGGTCTGATCCTCCCCCGGCGTAGACCAGCATCTCCCGGTTGGAATCGTCAAAAGTATAGCTCGCTCGGAGGGCACTCCAAGTGCCGAAGCCCAGAAGAAGAGAGGCAATACCGATGACTGCAAGTGTACCGCCATTGGTAGAGGAAGTAGCCCTGATCAGGGCTGCGGCGATTATGAGAGCAAAGACAATCCCACCTAACACCGCCCAGTGCTGAGCGGTGAGCCCTTCCTGTCCATTGGCGCCGCCCGTGAATCCGTAAAGAACGAATACAGCTCCCAGCACCGCCATCGGTGCGATGAAGAATAGTCCTGCGGCCCCTTGCCGCAGTGCATCCCGCCAACGGATTGAATCAGCGAGGTCGCCCAGGAACTTGGCAGACAGGAATATCAACGGCAGAGTGATGTTGACCAACAGCCAGGGCATCTTCTCGCTGGCCAGTGTGTAGGCCAGGAATGTGACAGCGGACCAGACGGTCAATGCTATACCAAGCATGTCGCGCTTCTTTAAGAAGTACACCGCACCGGCGATACCGAAGACCGCTGGGAGAAGCTCGTAGACCGGTAGGCCCACGAAATAGTAATACCATGGCTGGTTACCCCTGGCCACCTCTTGCTGGGCAACCCAGTAACCCATGCCCTGCCACGAGCCGCTGAACACCCCTGACATATTGGTGAACAGGGTTGTGTAAAGGGCTGCCCAGATTAGATAGAAGATTCCCGCGCAGACCAACCACTCCTTGCCTAACCAACGAATCCCGATGGCGACCGATACCACTACGGCGGAGCTCAGTATGCCGAGAGCTACCACGTAGTTAACCGGGAGACCGTTGGCTGCCGCACCGATCGTCACCTCATTGGGCAGTATCCCATCGACCACGGCCTGGAGGTCGACCACGGGCGTGAATAGGAAGGCGTATAGAGCCGTTACGAAAGCTGGTATGGCGGCCAACAACACACTGCGTTGGAACGGATAACGATGGTAGATAAACGTCGACAACGCGCCTGTAACAAGAAGTATGGCCAAGGCTAGGTCCAATGCCGGTACGCCTTGAGTTTCGATGACGTCAGCTATAGGACGGTAGAGTAGTAGGGCCACGCCTGCAGTTACCGCTAAAGGCGCACCCACTAGGCATGCGAGGCGCCGGTTGGTTACTGCCGCCCGATTGACAATCCAAACGAGCACCGCGAAGCCCGCTATTATCGCTGCGACGTGGGCGCCTATGGGTAAGTCTTGCACTGGCAATAGCAGTGTTTTGCCGGCCCATGCAGGAGCTCCAACCAGCCCTACCGTGCCGTCCACGTTGGCGACGTTGTTCCCGGTCTGGGCGTCAGGGTTGGCCAGTGTCAGCCCGAATATGTCCTGGACTATTCCGGAAACGGCAGACCATTGAGGCAGAGTGATGGTGGTCAATAGCAACAGGAATCCTGCCGGCCGTCCCGCCTGGGATAGGCTGATTTGGCGCAATTGAGGACGTCCCCCGTTTACCGCCGCCATAGCCAAAGAGATTGCCCCAAGAACCGCTACCACTAGGTAAGCAGTTTCTTTCGTGGCGAACATCAAGGCCAGAACGGCCGATGCCAGGTAAAGATAACGCCTGTGTCCTTCGTGGATGTAACGCCACATCAAGATCAACAGCGTCGTTGCGAAAAACGCCATGATGATATCGTTGCGGCCGAACCGGCTGAAATATAGAAGTGTCGGCGACAACGCCAGCATGACGGCGGCCAGTAGCGCCCCGATGCGGCCTAGATGATCTCTGAAGAAGTAGGGAACCGCCACCAAGGCCGTCCCGAAAAGGACGTAACCTAAACGAGCGGTCACATCGGTGTCACCGAAGATCTTGAACATCAATGCGGTGAACTCGATCTGGAATGGGCCATGCATCCAGGGCGAATGGATGTAGTCGGTGCCGAAGATCCACGGCCAGCCGAGAAATGTGCCGTCGCTCTGGGTCAGCCGCCAGGCATAGTGCAGGTGGATGGCCTCATCATAATGGACTGTGCGGCCGCCCAATTCCCAGAGCCGCATGACCAAGGCTACGATTATGACGGTCAAAAACCCAGCTTCCAAACGGCTAAAGGTACGCCCGGCCCAAGGGCGGGATATCGCGATAATGGACGAGTGACCAGCCTTGGAGGGTACCGTCTCAGAGATGTCGTTCATCTATTTTGAGCCATGGATCGAACCATCTCGTAAATTATTACGCCGTCCTGTTGAAAGGCGCTTCTCAGGAATTTGTCGGCGCCTGCTAGGGTTTTGTCCCCGTAGGTCCTTCGCTCCCTTGGCCCCAGGTAAACATAGCGGACGCCGTAGTTAACCAATAACCTGAGCACCTCGGATGAATCATCACTGGTGTAGATGGTTCTGACATCGTCTTCTCGGTCATTGAGCGATGACGTGGAGCCTCGCCATTGGCGTTCGTGTCCCTTCCAACCGAGGACAGTCGGCAGGCCGGTGCTAGATGATATCCTACCAAAGTCCGAATAGTCGTCTCCAACTGCCTCGACCATTCGGCCCCAAGGAGCTTGATCACGCAGCCACTGGATTGCCGCATATTCGTCGGGGGAGTCCTGCTGCAGAAAGGCCAGCCCGTCGAGTGTGTTGTCGGAGATAGTGTGATGTTCTTGGAAGATTCCTGTCCGGTCCAAGACCGCCCCCACAGGATAGTAGAAGGAGAACACCACAAGCAGAAGAGCTATTCCGGCCCAAACGGCCTGGACTCCACGAATGAGTCTGCTCAAGACCCGTGGCATGCCATCCGAGGCTTGGATTGACCATAGATAGTACAGGCCGTAGGCGCTAACTATTCCCAACAGCAGCCAAGCCTGATAATACGTCTTGAACACTGTGTTCATCCGCCGGAAGCCTCCACCGAATTGGTCAACCACGTGGAACAATTCAGCTCCGACTAGCAAGTATAGGGCGAGGCCGGCCAGCAGAAGTGGGAATGCTGTCGCCGGCGCAATGTTGAGTCTGACGCGTTGCATGGCGCTGAAGCCGGCCAACGCCACGCAGAATATTCCGGGCACTACCAGAATCGAACGGCTGCCGATCTCGCTCAGGGCTGGTACGATACCGTCGTCCATCCAAGTCACAAAGAATGCCAAAGCGGCCCATAGAACGAAGGGTCCTGCCACCGCGACAGAGACTAATACGGCCGCCGAATTGTCGTCGTTGCTCGGCATCTTTAGTCTGGTGACCTGGCGAATCAAGAACGAAACGGTCAGGAAGATTAACGGCCCCATCGCCAAGAACAGCAAGAAAGGTCGAGTGTTCACACCCAGCAGGGGTAGAATTCCAGACGTCGTTGCCTCGAAATCGAGGTAGAACGGTATGAACAGCGCAAGGCCTACCAGTAATACCGGTACTACGACGAAGGCCGCCCCTGCTGCGGCACTGTCTAACTTCCCTTTGCAATCTCCGTAGGCTTTGACCAACGCCGCCGCCCCGAAGATGACTGCGATAATTGGGAGGTCCCAGAGGTTAATGAATGCCAGGGATCCGATGAATAAGGCCAAGGAGGCCGATTCCATCGAATGATCCCTTAGCCAGGTTAAGCCCAGGGTGCGGGGGGACAAGAAGAAATTCAGAGTTAGGC
>CAJWGH010000066.1 GCA_913031095.1 uncultured Chloroflexota bacterium
CCCACACCTTGGTAGATGTCAACCGCTCGGGAGTACCGCTCATGGAGGTGGTCAGCCACCCGGACATACGGACCCCAGAAGAGGCCCGCTCCTATCTAACCAAACTGCACGGAATCATCCAGTATCTGGGTGTGTCCACTGCTAATGCCCAGGACGGCAGCTTCCGTTGCGACGCCAATATCAGTCTCCGCCCCGTCGGCCAGGAGGAATACGGCACCAAAACTGAAATCAAGAACATGAACAGCATGCGCTCGGTTTTCATGGCATTGAACCATGAGATCAAGCGGCAGCAGGAGGTACTAGATTCCGGCGACCGAGTCGTCCAGGAGACCCGAGGCTGGTCTGAAAATCGGAACGTCACCTATTCCCAACGCAGCAAGGAAGAGGCCCACGACTACCGCTATTTCCCGGAGCCAGACCTGCCGCCCATTATCGTTGACGGAGCATGGATCGAGGAGATTCGCAGTAAGATTCCGGAGCTGGCAGATGACCGTCTGACCAGACTTGCGAACCAGTTTGGCCTTTCAGAGTATGACGCCCGGCTACTAACAACTTCGAAGTCAATGGCCGACTTCTTCGAACAGACAACTGGACTCCGGTCTGTATCGGGTGAAGAACTAGAGAGATACGCCAAGAACGTCAGCAACTGGATATTGGGAGACCTAAGCAGACTCTTGAACCTACAAGACTTGGAGATTCAAGAGTCTCTAGTGTCCCCAGAACACTTGGGAGAACTCATCACTCTGGTAGACGACGGCACAGTGAGCGTCTCCATGGCCAAGACGGTGCTGGAAGAAGTCTTCGAATCAGGAGATTCCCCAAGGCAGGTCGTCCAGGAAAAGGGCTACACTCAGATAAGAGATTCATCGGTTGTAGAGACCGCAGTTGCCGAGGCGATCGACACTAACCCTCAAGCTGTGACTGATTATATGGGTGGCAAAGAGATGGCCGCCAAGTACTTGGTGGGCCAGGTGATGAAGATTACCAAAGGCCAGGCCAAACCCGACCTGGTCAACGAGTTGGTGGTTAGGGCCCTCGAAGAACTGCGGTAGAGCTTCCCAATCCGGTATGGCTAAATCCTCTTGACCGACAGGTATAATGGAGAAAGCGGAATTATCCGCTGAGGTTAACCTATGGGCGATTTTATGAACGTGATTCAGCTACTAGTCTCTATATTGTTAGTAGTTGTAATTCTGGCTCAGGTCAAAGAGGGTGGCGGCGGTCTATTCGGGTCTGCTTCGTCAACCATCCGGACACGCCGTGGACTGGAGAAGACCCTTTTCCAGTTCACCATCTTTCTTTCAGTCGCGTTCGTGGTGATCTCGATCATCAGCGTTAGGGTCGGCTAGCCAGAGGGCGGCCTTGCCCGCCCCTGTCCTACCATGCCTACGTCTCACCTAGTCTTCACCACCGACTTCGGCCTCTCAGACCCCTATGCCGGCGTCATGAAGGGTGTGGCACTCACCATCAACCCCGCTGCTCGCCTCTTAGACCTCACCCACCAGATATCGCCCCAGAACGTCGCTCAAGGCTCGTTCCTACTAGGCCTTAATCACCGCTTTTTCCCCAGAGACGCTATACATGTTGCGGTCGTTGATCCATTTGTCGGCACAGCGCGGCGCCCGGTACTGATCGCTACACCATGGGGCCGTTTCGTTGCTCCCGACAACGGCCTGTTGAGTGGAGTTTTAAGCGACTATCTTGAAGCTCCACCTATGACCCCTGGCCTGATCGAAATACCGCCGGAGATCACGGCTGTTCATCTATCCAAATCCGAATATTGGCGTCACCCGGTCAGCCAGACCTTTCATGGCCGGGACATTTTCACCCCAGTTGCAGCCTATCTGTCCTTGGGCATACCGCCAGAAACGATGGGCGATAGCATCGAGAGCCTTTTCTATCTCCCGATGGCACAACCCGCGCTGGAAGAAGGTGTAATCACAGGCCAGGTGATCTACCAAGACGTATACGGCAACTTGGTTAGCAACATCACAGCCCAACACTTACAAGACTGGAAACCTATCGAAGTCCAGGTCGAGGGCCAAAGAATCTCTGGGCTAAGCCGGACTTTCAACGATCCACAACACGGAAGCGACGCCAGGCTGGTCGCTCTGATTGGCAGTCACGGATACCTGGAGGTCGCTGTTCCAAATGGCAACGCAGCCAAACTGCTGGAGATAGCCCAACCTGAAGGTGTGCAGGTGGTCGTCGTTTCCGGTTGACATAGTTAAGGGGCGTGCTAACATTATCCAAATCCCACCAGGCACACTTGAATCACAAACCTTCCACGGAAGACGCCAGAAAGACGTAGGAGGAACCATGGACCTGGACCGAAACGGCCTACTCAACCTCTATAAGACCATGACAACTATCCGCCACTTCGAAGAGCGTGGTATCCCTGAGACCGGTCAGCGGGGCATGTCGGCCTCGGTACACTCCTCGGCAGGTCAGGAAGCAGTTCCGACAGGTATGTGCGCTAACCTTACCGACGAGGACTACATCGGCAGTACCCATCGTGGCCACGGGCACTGCATCGCCAAGGGTGTTGACCCAAAGCTCATGATGGCTGAATTGTTCGGACGCTCCACCGGTCCCAACAAAGGCAAGGGCGGCTCCATGCACATCTCAGACATGAGCAAAGGTATGCTAGGCACTAACGGCGTCGTAGGGGCTAGTATCCCTCTGGCCGTAGGCGCAGGGCTGACGTCAAAGGTGCTAGGGCTAGACCGGGTAGCAGTAGCTTTCTTTGGCGACGGCGCATCAAGTCAGGGCGTACTTCATGAGTCCATGAACCTGGCATCTGTCTGGAATCTGCCGGTGATATTCCTCTGCGAGAACAATGGCTATGCCATGTCTACCCCCAGCGAGTACGCCGTATCTACCACCCATGTAGCCGACCGCGCCCAAGGCTACGACATGCCAGGCATTCACGTAGACGGAATGGACGTGTTCGCCGTCTATGACGCCGGATTCCAAGCAGTTGCACGCGCCAGGGCCGGAGAAGGCCCAACACTGATCGAGGCCGAGACCTACCGTTACTATGGCCATACGGTCTTTGACGTACCTCTCACCTACCGATCAAAGGAAGAAGAGGACCACTGGAGGGGACGTGATCCTTTAAAACACTTCCGAAACACTGTCATCCCTCAGGGTGATATCACAGTCGAGGAACTAGACCAGATCGACGCAGAAGCCGAAGCGCTCATGGAAGAAGCTGTGAAGTTCGCTGATGAAAGCCCTCTTCCGGATGCGGTTGAACTTTATGACGATGTCTACGTTGATTACCCCAAAGAGATGATGAAACGTGGCGTTAATATGACGGTCTAGGCTCTTAACTATCAGATATATCTAAAGCAAGTAGGAGACTCAAATGACCACCTCATTGCAGGCAACAGGTACTCGTGAGATTCAATTCCGTGAAGCTGTCAATGAATGCCTCCGACAAGAGATGGAAAGGGACGACACTGTAATCATCATGGGTGAGGAGATTGCCGGTGGCGCTGGCCGCGAAGACCAGGGCATCGAAGACGCTTGGGGAGGACCTTTCCGTACCACCGTAGGCCTCATCCAACAGTTCGGCAAAAACCGAGTACTGGACACACCGCTCTCTGAAGCCGCATTCATCGGTGCTGCAATCGGCGCGTCGTCTACTGGGCTTCGTGCAGTCGCAGAATTGATGTTCGTGGACTTCATTGGAGTTTGCATGGACCAGTTAGTGAACAACGCTGCCAAGATGAGATACATGTTCGGTGGTCAAGTGAAAGTTCCATTCACCATGATGACCCGCATCGGGGCAGGATTCGGAGCGGCCGCCCAGCACTCCGAGTCCTACTACTCCATCTTCAGCCACTTCCCAGGCCTGAAGGGCGTGGTCCCGTCCGACGCCTATACAGCCAAGGGCTTACTAGCGGCCTGTATCCGGGACGACGACCCGATCGTGTTCTTCGAACACAAAGGCCTATACGGTATGTCAGGCCCCGTGCCCGAAGAGCCGTACGTCCTGCCTATCGGCAAAGCCCGGACCATCCGGGAAGGCACGGACGTCACGCTGGTGGGCATCTCCAAGATGACTTGGACAGCCAATGACGCCGCCACTGAGCTGGCCAAAGAGGGCATCAGTTGCGAGGTCATCGACCTGCTCAGTGTTTCGCCTATAGACTACGACCACATCAACGAGTCGGTTCGACGTACCCACCGATTGGTCGTTGTGGACGAAGATACCCCGGTCTGCAGCATGGCTTCGGAGATCTGCTCCAGGGTGGCCGAAGAGGTATTCGATTACCTGGACGCCCCTCCCTCCCGGGTCACCGCGCCTCACACTCCAGTGCCCTACAGTAGGGCCATGGAGAACGAGTACATGCCCAACGAGGCCAGGGTTATTAACACAGTCAAGTCCCTTCTGAACCGGTAGGCCCCCACTTCAAATCGATACAGTGACCATACCACCGGCCCCGGCCGCTCCGGGGCCGGTGGTTATCGTATGGGAAACTTCCTTGCCGTCCATAAAACTCAGGAGTGACAATTGCGGCGTCCTCATTACAGTTATGTGATCCTGGTCACAGGATTCATGGTCTTGTTCTTCACCGGCGGCTCCCGGTATGCCTTTGGCCTGATGCTCAAGCCCATGTCGGAAGATCTAGATGTCAGCCGGTCAACGTTGTCACTGGCCGTCACCACATTTATGGTTGTGTCAGCATTGGCATTGCCACTTATGGGCCGGTTGGTGGACCAATGGAGCATGAAGGGAACAATAGGCATCGCTGCCGTGGTCAGTGGGATCGGGATCGGGCTCATGGGGCAGGTACAGGCGCCGTGGCAGGTGTTCATCGTCTATGGGGTGGTATTCGGGATAGGTAACGCCGGCGCGTCCATCTCACCGGTGACAGTGATGATCAGCCGTTGGTTCCCCAGCCGCAGGGGTATCGCCAGCAGTGGGGCAGTTGCAGGAAATGCACTGGGGCAATTGCTCATAGTCATGGCGCTAGCCGCGGTATTGGTCTCACTCGACTGGCGTTGGTCGTACAGCTTCCTAGGCGTCGCAAACTTAGCCGTTTTGACACCTTTGGTGTTTCTGGCCATTAAAGACGCCCCCCGCAACCAAAGCGGGGACATTAGAGAGGATCCGGCTCCAGAGATCACGCCGCCGGATTCCCCGCTGTCGTTGGGACGGGTTCTGACCTCGTCCCAGATGGTCCTGTTGGTGTTGATCTATGGCATCTGTGGGATACAGGACTTCTTCGTGGTAACCCATGTTGTGGCTTTTGCGCGCGACCAGGGGATGGGTGCAATCTTGGCCGGGAACCTGCTGGCACTCATGGGGTTGATGGGGCTGCTCGGCGTTTTGACCGCGGGCCTGTTGGCCGACGCTTTTGGAGCAGTACGGCCCACGGTTATCTGTTTCATCATCCGCATCTTTATCTTCGCGGTCATTATCTTCGACCAGAGCACTGCTTCAATCATGGTTTTCGGACTGTTCTACGGGTTCACCAACCTGATCACGGCGCCGTTGACAGTGGTATTCGTGAGCAACATCTTCGGGGTTGCAAGACTGGGGACGCTCACGGGAGTCATCGTTATGGTGCATCAGTTCTCCGGGGGATTCGGCGCATTTCTCGGAGCGTGGATCTTCGACAACCGTGGTAGCTACGACGACGCGTTCAAGCTGATGCTGGTCTTGTCCTTGGTAGCGGTTATATTGACTTACATGGTTCGGGAGAAAGCGTTACCGGAAGTGCTTACTTCTTTGCCACCTGGACGATGAAATCAGGGTCGTAGAAGTCGTAGCCTGATTGGAAATCTCCGTAGCGTTCCACGGCTTGGAACCCTGTCTCTCTGAGCAGATACGTCAGGTGTTCCTGCCTTACGGGGCAGACTGTTAGGTGGTGTACGGAGCCGTCTGAGTAGGAATATTGAAGCCTAACTGCCTCTTCGGTCACCGTCTCTGGTCGGGCGTCAACCGTCTCTCCCAGGTAATAGTAAAGGTGTTTGTTGGTGAAGCCCTTGTCTAGCATAGTGTCATAATTGCGGTGGTCGATGACTGCCATGCCGCCGTCGTTCAGCAGTCCATATATCTCCCCAAGGGCTTTGAATCGCTCTTCGTCATTGAACAGGTGCGTAAATGCGTTGCCCAGGCAAACGATAGCGTCAAACTTCTCATCTGGAAAAGACGAGGTAAGCGAGGTCCAATTGGCCACTAACAGACGGGTATTTTCTAGGCCCGACTGTCTGGCGTTCTCCTTGGCTTTCTCGATCATGTTGGCCGAACCGTCGGAGCCGGTAACATCAAAGCCGCTGAGCCCCAGGTTTACGGTGTGGTAACCCGTTCCACAGGCGATGTCCAGGACAGTCTTTGCTCGACCGGCAACTAGTATCTTCTCAAAGAACCCGCCTTCGGCCTGGAGGCGTCTGTCCCAATCGATCAACTCGTCCCATCGGTCCACAAACTCTGACGTGTACTCGCGGATGAAAAGTTC
>CAJWGH010000067.1 GCA_913031095.1 uncultured Chloroflexota bacterium
GCACGAACGTCCCGCCGCGGCAGCCGCAGCCAAGAAAGCCTTCATCATCACCCGTATCGGCGACGTTGGATTCTTGATCGCAATCTTGTACTTGGCTACACAGGCCGACTCTTTCGCGGCCTCCGGTCTTAACGCATTCCACATCCCTGATATCTGGTATGCAGCTCAACCCGAGCTTGCGACAGGGGCGCTTATCGGTGGAGCTGCGCTCACATGGCTCGCCCTGGGTATCTTCGCCGGAGCGGCCGGAAAATCTGGCCAGTTCCCGCTGCACACATGGCTTCCCGACGCGATGGAAGGCCCCACCCCGGTCAGTGCATTGATCCATGCTGCAACCATGGTTGCAGCCGGTGTCTTCTTGGTGGCGCGGTTCTTCCCGGTCTTCCAGCATTCTGTGGATGCCATGACTGTTGTGGCGCTGGTGGGCGCGTTCACCGCTGTATTCGCTGCTTCAATGGGGCTGGTGATGAATGACATCAAACGTGTCATGGCATATTCAACAGTCAGCCAATTGGGTTACATGATGGCGGCCTTGGGTCTAGGACTTTATGCCCCAGCCATATTTCACCTGGTGACCCACGCGGCTTTCAAGGCCCTGCTGTTCTTGGGGGCCGGCAGCGTCAATCACGCCACTGGCACCTTCGACATGCGCTACATGGGAGGATTGTGGAAAGTCATGCCCTTCACCTATTTGTTGGTGTTGGTGGCCGGCCTTAGCTTGGTGGGCATAATTCCGTTAGCGGGGTTCTGGAGTAAGGACGAGATACTCCTGGGTGCGTGGGGCGGGACAGACCTCGTGGACACCTGGGTTAGCAAGGTGACTTTCTTTGGCCTAATCGCGGGCGTTGTTGTCACAGCTTTCTACACCATCCGCATGATTATCCTCACATTCCATGGCGACTTCCGCGGCGGCATCGACCGGGAGCTGGATGATAAGGGTCAGTTCGTGCCAGCTGGTGCATCTAATCACGGCGGAGTGCATCTGGCAGAGTCGCCCTGGGTGATGCTGCTGCCTATGTTGGTTTTGGGAGTGGCGGCGGTCCTATTGGGCTACCTGGCCAATCCCCAATGGACCGAGGAGATTGGAATACCCAAGCACTGGATAACCGGGTTCTTAGGCGACGGACTACAGGCTGCCCTGGGTATCCATGAACACGCTCACACCTTGGACTTCAGCCGCTGGATGGCTACCATATCTACCGTAGCGGCGCTATCTGGAATCGGACTTGCAGCCATGGTCTATGTCCGTCGACGAGGTCAAGTGAAAGACCCGCTTGAAAAAGCGGGGCAGGTGCATACTCTAATCTCGCAGAAATATTACATAGACACGTTGTACGAAGACGTGATGGTGCGGAAAGGATTCTTCCGGATATTCGCTGGTTTGTTTGACTGGATGGACCGGAATCTGGTGGATGGAGTCGTTGATCTCGTTGGATGGTTCTTCCGGAACATCGGCACGGCTATCGGCAAGTTCCAGACCGGCCAGGTTCAGGCCTACGCCACCGGCGTAGCGTTCGGGGTCCTGGCAATAATCCTGGCCATGTTGTTGGCATAAAGCCTGAGTTCGGATTAAGTAGGAATGGTAGAAGGTTATAACGGACTGTTAACGGCGACGGTTTTCCTGCCAGCGGTGGGAGCTCTGGTATTGCTGTTGCTGGTTAAAGGCGACAAGAACGTGCGGAACTTCGCCGCCTTGATCGCCTTGGCCGATATGGTGCTCTCGTTGATAGTCTTTGGTTACTTCGACCGCGGCGACGGTGCGGACCGTTTCCAGTTCGTCGACCAGGTCACATGGATTCCTGACGTCGGGCTGAATGCCGAATTTCTACTGACCGTAGACGGTTTAAGCGCTCCCCTGGTTGCCCTGACTGGACTTCTTGGTATGTGCGCCGTGCTGGCTTCTTGGCATGTTGGCATGAGGGTCAAAGAGTATTTCATCTGGCTGTTGGTGCTCCAGACAGCGGTTATGGGGGTATTCACCTCCATGGACCTGCTGCTTTTCTTCCTCTTCTGGGAGTTGGAACTGGTTCCTATGTTCATGTTGATTTCGGTGTGGGGCAGTGGACGGAAAGAATACTCGGCCATGAAATTCCTGATCTTCACCATCTTGGGCAGCGCGTTCATGTTGGTGGGGATCGTTGCAGTCTACCTCACTCCGGACGTTGGTACCTTCAACATGGTCGAACTTTCCAGTAGGTCGACCATGTTGACCTCCGCCGGACTGCTGATACCGATGTCTGGACTGTTCTGGCTATTCTTCGCTGGATTCGCCATCAAGTTGCCTACTTGGCCGGTCCACACCTGGTTGCCTGATGCCCATACCGACGCTCCCACGGCCGCCAGTGTGATGCTGGCCGGAGTTCTGCTGAAGATGGGCGGTTATGGTTTACTTCGCATAAATGTGGGCATGTTCCCCTCTCAGACTGACCGGTTCGCCTGGGCTCTGGTGGCGCTAGGTGTCATCAGCGTTCTTTACGGCGCAGTGGTCACCATGCGACAGACCGACTTGAAACGGCTCATCGCCTACTCCAGCATCAGCCACATGGGCCTGGTGCTGGTGGGCATCGGTTCTGTGGGAATCTCCCAGGGGACGTTGACTGTCACCGGCCTGAATGGAGCGGCCATGCAGTTATTCACACACGGCACAGTGACCGGACTTCTGTTCTTGGCCGTTGGGTTGGTCTACGAGAAGACCCACACCCGTTACATACCCGACTTGGGTGGCCTGGCCGGGCGCATGCCGGTGGTTGCCGTTGCCATGCTCATCGCCGGATTGGCCTCACTTGGGCTCCCCGGCCTAAGCGGATTTGTGTCAGAGCTTCTGGTGTTTCTAGGCGCTTACCAGGCCTACGACTGGCCGACTGTGCTGGCCGTGTTAGGCATCGTACTGGCAGCCGGCTATATCCTCTGGATGATGGAGCGCACGTTCTTCGGAGCGAGACGGGAGACCTTCGACGATCTCACTGACGCCTCTTTGGTTGAAGCCGTACCCCTGGCGTTGATGGTGGTGACGATAATCGGTATCGGTGTCTGGCCTACCCTTTTGACCGACGTATTTGAATCTGGACTCAACCCCATGGTAGATGTCCTTAACGGGGTGATTAACCAGTAATGTCAGTACATGATTTTTACGTCATATCTCCCTACCTGGCTATGGCCGGAGCAGCAGTTCTGATCATACTTCTGGATCTGGCCTTGCCAAAGAAGGCTCTGCTACCCTACCTAGCTCTCGCCGCCTTGACGGCTCCTTTTGTAATGAGCCTGATTCAGTTCTACGACTTGGGAGCGTCCGCGAATCTCCTTAAAGGCGCGGGGGAGTTCTCTACTGAAGACCCTAGTATCCTGTTAAGCGCGTTGTCGGTCGACCGTTTCGCTCTGTTCTTCAACTTCTTGATCATCGGATGTGTGGCGCTAGTTGTGCTGGCTTCCACCGATTACGTGCAATCGGTTGAACGGTTCCAGGGAGAGTACTTCGGTTTGATCTTGTTCGCGGCCACCGGGATGATGCTCTTGGCCGCAGCCACCGAACTGATCACCATCTACGTTTCTTTGGAACTAACCACCTTGCCGCTGGCTGCCTTGACTGCCTTCTTGCTGAACAAAAATTCCAGCGAAGCGGGCATGAAATTCTTGATCATAGGTGCTATCAGTTCAGCGCTGATGCTCTATGGAATGGCCTTAGTGTTCGGATTTACCGGAAGCACCCAGCTAGCCGAGATTTCGGCAGCGGTCGGCCAGGCCACAGGAGATACCCCCTTCGGCAATTACGCATTGTTCGTGGGCATAATTCTGATGATTGCTGGATTCGGCTTTAAACTTTCAGCCGCCCCATTCCAGATGTGGGTACCTGACGTCTACGAGGGCGGACCTGTCCCCGTGGTCGGGTTCCTATCGGTGGCCAGCAAGGCCGCAGCGTTTGCTGTGGTTCTACGGGTGTTCTTCACCGGTTTCTTCGATGTAGCACTTGATTGGGGAATACTCATCGCCGGACTTGCCGCGGCGTCCATGGTCATCGGCAACCTGGTTGCAGTGGTACAGAGCAACATCCGGCGTTTGTTTGGCTACAGCGCCATTGCCCACGCGGGATACATCTTGGTCGGAGTCGCTGCCGGTGTAAAATCGGGTGACGGCATATTCAAGGCTCCGGAGTTCGCGGCCATCGGTCCTGACTCAGTCTTGTTCTATCTGGCAGCCTACGCGGCGGCCAACTTGACCGCGTTCTTCGCCATCACAATGATCAACTCCAAGATCAACAGTGACCTAATCAGCGATTACGCCGGACTGTCGTCCAGAAACCCGGTGTTGACCATCGTTCTGGCGCTTTCGTTATTGGCGCTTATCGGTGTGCCGCCTACAGGTATATTCATCGCCAAGTTGTATATTTTCACGGCGGCTGTAGACAGCGGACTGGTTTGGCTGGCTATAATCGGCGTGATAAATAGCGCCGTATCGGCCTACTACTATGTACGGATAATCCGGATCATGTTCACTCAGCCCGCCACGTCTGAAGTTAAGATCACTGGTTCGCCCGCCCCATGGCTGGCCTTGGGATTGGCAGGGGCAGCCATGCTGTTCATGGGGATCGCGCCTGGATTCGTCATGGAGGCGGCCCAGGATGCTGTTAAGGCGCTGGCTGTTTAGAGGATACCCTTGGTACGCCATGAGACAAGCTCATCAAAAAAGGTTCATAATTAATAACTCTAAATCAAGGGGCGACTCATAGGAACGCCCGGTATTGCGATCGGTAATACAAGATGAAGAATATAGGAATCATCTATAACGCCAGAGTGCCCGAGGCCTTAGATCTGAGCACGGCTATCCTCCACGACCTGAACCTGTCTCAGGACAGTTGGCTCTCGCCGGCCGAGAACCTGGAGAATCTTTTGCCCAGGGCTGAGAGTACCGACCTGGTAATCACAGTTGGTGGCGATGGAACCATACTGAGGGCGGCCAACTTCACCGGGCCTGCCGGAATACCAATTGTAGGAATCAACATGGGTCGCCTCGGTTTCATGACTGAACTTCAAGTGGATGAAGCTATGGAGCGCTTGCCCTCATATTTTAATGACAATTCCAGGATCGACGAACGGAACATGCTGCAGGCCACTGTGACTAGGGCTAGCTCGGCGTCAACCGACGGCCCATACCACGCTTTGAATGACGTGGTTTTGACTAGAGGAGAAGCATCTCGGGTAGTGACTGTTGCCGGGACTATCGACAAAGCCCCAGTGACCACATTCCGGGCCGATGGCGTGATCATGTCCACAGCCACTGGCAGCACCGGCTACAATCTGGCTGTTGGCGGTCCCATACTTGACCCTGAGTCCGATTCGTTGGTGCTGAAAACAGTCGCAGCCCACATGGGTCTCAGTGCGGCTTTGGTACTTAAGTCTTCCACCGAGGTCTCTTTGACTTTGGAGGGCTACCAGACAGCGATCCTGGCGGTTGATGGCATCGTTGACCATCCCCTTGGCCTGGGTGACCGGGTGGATCTGAAACAAAGCCCACACAAAGCAAAGTTCCTCCGGGCCCACCCGCCTAGCTACTTCTTCGGCACGCTGACCCGCCGTTTGGGATTCAGCATTAGGGGACAGTAAACATGCCCGAGAACACCGGTGGATTATCCGCCGATTTTCATTCTGAGCCAACGATCGCTACCAGGCGCATCTATGAGGGCAACATCATCAATGTGCGCGTGGATACCGTGCGGATGTACAGTGGCCGTGATGCCACCAGGGAGATCGTCGAGCACTCTCATGCCGTCTGTATCGTACCTATAGATGATGGTGGCAACGTGGTCTTGGTTCGACAATACCGTAAACCGGCCGAGGGTGCCCTTTTGGAGGTCCCTGCTGGCGGTGTCGAAGACGGAGAGGTATCAGAGGAAGCGGTGTTGCGGGAGCTCCAGGAGGAGATAGGCTACACTGCGGATCATCTCGAACACTTATCTAGTTTCTGGGTGGCGCCTGGTTGGGCAACTGAATACATGCACGCTTATCTGGCAACCGGTCTTAGGGAATCGAGACTCGAAGGCGATGAAGATGAGAACATCGAAGTCGTACGGCTGCCCTTCAATGAGGCCGTCGCCATGTTCAAGACCGGCGAGATCAATGACGGAAAGACCATCGCTGCGCTACTTTTGGCCCAGCCGCTATTGAACCATGAGATGAGACACTGATGCTGCATCGAAGCCGCGGTGGTTACTAAGGAAATCACGTGCGCTCTAAAAGAGCCTGAGTCCTACATTGCTCAATATATTGAGGATTAGGATGGGTTTTAAATCAGATCGAGCTTCGGATGAACTAGGACACGATGAAAAACCGCCTGCCACGGAATTCCATCTTGCATACTCAAACGAAGATACCTGTGCGGAAAGGACAGGTTAGGAGGAATACTTCCACTGGAAGCTAGATAGCAGGCACC
>CAJWGH010000068.1 GCA_913031095.1 uncultured Chloroflexota bacterium
CTTTTCCCAAATACTTTCCACAACGAATTTACGGAGATAATAGGCTCCGCTTCATGTGACTCACGGCCGTTCATAAGCTTCTCCTACTGAAGGTTCCCTGAGCTACGTTGGCGCCTGCAACGATGCTGGCATACCGTTCTAGAAATCAGATCGCAACGGCGTTTGTACTATGCCCACGAGAGCAGCGTCTGTATTAAAGTTCACGTGGGACACTACCTCGCAAAGCTATAGGCAGCGTAAGGAATTGTCAACCACGTGGCTATGCCCAGGAAAGCGTAAGTTTCGAAGGGTAGTAAGCGTCATTGAGGGAATGCGGCATCTAGAGATTGGACTTGGTCGGATGAGAGAGACCAACCTGAGGCCTCGCAGTTCTCAATGGTCCTTTCAACGCTATTGCTTTTTGGAATTACGATGACGTTGGGTCTAGATAGGCACCAATTGAGAGCGACTTGAGCAGGTGTTTTATCTACTTCCTTCGCCACTTGTTCCAATCTTAACTCTCCTTGGCCAGCTCGGAAGCGAGACTTGGCCGAAAGGGACCCGTCAGCCAATGGGGTATAGGCGATAACCGTGATACTGTTATCCACACAATAAGGGATCAGGTCGCGCTCTATCTGACGTCGTTTGAGGTTGTAAAGCACCTGGTTGGAAACCAACGGATAATTAGTCATGGCGTGTTGAGCTTCTTGCATTTCAGCCACCGAGAAATTGCTCACTCCGATGTAGCGCACGATTCCTCGATCCACTAGTTCTTCCATGGCACCCATGGTCTCACTGATAGGCACAGACGGGTTTGACCAATGGATCTGATAGAGGTCTATCACATCGTCGTTTAGGAGTCCCAGGCTTTTCTCAGCGGCCCGCAGTAGGGCGTCGTGGCGAAGGTTGCTGCCCAGGACCTTGGTGGCGAGAAAAACATTGTCTCGAAGGCCTTTAATGGCTTCACCAACCGCGGTTTCGGTCTTGTACATCTCTGCGGTATCAATCAGATTGGCGCCCAGATCGATCCCCTTTCGCAGTGGCTCGACTCCGCCACTGTATTTCCAAGTGCCCAGACCGATTTCAGGGACCATCTCTCCGGTGCGGCCCAGTTCTCTATATTCCAAGCTAAAGCCCTCGTATCGATATTTAGTGGATGCGTTGGTGCCGTCTGCTATGGTATACCAGAAGCCGTAACCAACCGACTACAGAGTTGTTTCGGTATATAACCTAGGGAGGTGTAGGCATGGAGTTTGAAGACGTAAAATCCCATTTCGAGAACAACCACCGGGGAGTGATTACCACATTCCGAACCAACGGAGCTGGCCACTCCAGCATCGTTGTTTGTGGGGCCTATCAAGGGAACGCGGCCTTTGTGATAGTCCGTGGCAACTCTGCTAAAACACGGAACCTTAGAAGAGACCCTCGGTGTACCGTTATGTCGGTCTCCGACAACTGGCGCACCTGCGCCATAGTCGAAGGCCAGGCCACGTTGATGGATTATCACAATACCGACCCAGAGAAGATGCGAGTGGAATTGCGGGAAGTATTTCGTGCCTGTGGTGACAAAGACCACCCAGACTGGGAAGAATATGACCAGGCGATGGTCACGCAAGACGCAGTGATAGTCCTGGTTAAACCGGACCACGTCTATGGGAAGATGTCTTAGGAGCTAGTCTAAGACGAACGAGCCGTCCGAGAGACACACCAAGTCGCCGCGCTGGTTAACGCCTTTCACTCGGCATTTCAACAACTTTTTGTCGCTCTCTTCGTGTTTGCCTGTAATCTCGCCCTGGAAGGTAACCGTGTCTTCGCTCCTGAAAGGTGTAATGGCCCGCATGAGAAGGCTGCCACCTGAGTAGAAGCTGCTGGTGGGGAAAGAAAGCTCCAGCATCTGATCCACGTATGACATGGTTGCGGGACCAGAGTTGGTAGTGCCAGCAAAGATATTCTGTTTGGCGAACTCCTCATCCGTGTGGATGTTGCTGTCACTCCGGCGTCCGGCCAGCCGGAAATCGTTCTTCCGGTTCATAATCTCTTGGCTCTCAGTGATAGTCAGTTCATTCAAGCGGTCGCCGACAGATGCCTTAGAGAAATCAATCAGGTTCTGAGTTGCTAATAATGACGCTGCTTCAGGCGCGTCGGTGGCCCCTGATGCGGGAACTATTCTTTGCCCCTGTGCGTACTCAAAGATGCAGGTGTAGTCGTATTCGGCGGCCAACTCATCTCGTTGGTTGATGGCTTCCACTCGGAAAGTCACGAACTTGCTCCCCCTGCGCTCGTATTTCTCCAGTACCCGCCGCCTTCCAGTGATGATGTCTCCGGCGGCTACTGGCATGAACCAACGGATCTCGCATTTGGCGAAAGGGGTCTGGCTTCTGGATGTTTTCGAAACTTCAACCGCCACAAAACCGTTGGCTGAGGCTATCTCTTCCCGGAGCAGTGGCGCATAACTCAGGACCATGGTGGGCATTGCGATCAGATCACTGGCATCAGGCTGGTACATGGAAGAGGGATTCAAGGCTAAGCGGGCGTATTCAGTGATGTTCTCAGGCGTAATTTCCACCATTGTCTCGTTTCCGACCTGAGCAGGTTCAACGGCATCAAAAGTCCAAATTCGTTCTTGCTGGTGCGCCATGATCGGGTTGAACCTCCGGAGTGTGGATTGTCGTTGTCACCATTCTACCCCACCACCGATATAGTGGCTCCAGTGGTGCGTGTGCTTCAGGCTGTGATATGTTAGGCCCCGCTGAAAGGTAAGCATCAAGCGCGGGAGATGCCCGCTGCGGAGGACAGCATGAAAGTAGGATTCATAGGACTTGGCACCATGGGTGGCAGCATGGCCTATAACGCTTTGGACGGCGGTAATGAGTTGGTTGTGCATGACATCAACCCGGCCTCAGCCACCCGGCATTTAGAGGCGGGCGCCACATGGGTAGACACCCCTCGAGAGGTGGCTGAACAATCGGAGATTGTTTTCACGTCACTTCCAGGCCCGACACAGGTCGAGGCTGTGGCCTTGGGCGAATCGGGCATCATGGAGGGCATGAGTGCAGACAAGGTCTATTTTGACCTTAGTACCAGCACGCCAGGCATGATCCGTAAGATTCATGAAGAGGCCGCATCACGGGGCATACATGTCCTTGATGCTCCCGTAAGTGGTGGCCCAAGAGGCGCGGCCAGTCGTAATTTGGCCATCTGGGTCGGTGGTGATAAAGATGTATTCGACCGCTGCAAGCCAGTGTTGGATTCTATCGGAAACGCAGCCTATTACGTCGGCCCTATAGGCTGTGGTGCTATTGCCAAGCTTGTCCACAACTGCACCGGGTACGTTGTCCAGGCTGCGCTAGCTGAGGTATTCACCATGGGTGTCAAAGCCGGCGTGGAACCACTGGCTCTTTGGCAGGCGGTTCGGAAGGGAGCGCAGGGGCGCCGAGGCACGTTTGAAGGGCTGGCAGAGCATCTGCTGCCAGGTAAGTTTGATCCGCCTGATTTTGCGTTAAATCTAGCTCGGAAGGACGTGGACCTGGCGGTGTCTGTTGGCCGCGAGTTCGACGTACCCATGCGGTTGGCCAACCTGGCATTGATGGAGATGACTGAGGCAATCAACCGCGGCTGGGGCAACCGGGATTCCCGAGTGGCCATGCTCCTCCAAGAGGAGCGGGCCGGTGTGGAAGTTCGTGTTGACGAGGATGTGTTGAACGCGCTTCTGGAGTCAGAAAAGAACGGCTAAAGATTAATCAGCTGCTTCTGGCTGCCATCTGAGATCAGGCTGGCGGGCGGCCCGGGCCTCGTCCAGCCTGGCCACAGGTGTGGTGTGGGGAGCGTTGTTGACCAGTTCGGAGTTCTCCGTAACCTCTCGGTCGATATCGATAAGGGCTTGGATGAAGAGATCGATGGTCTCTTTTGTCTCTGACTCGGTCGGCTCGATCATCAATGCTTCGTGGACGATGAGCGGGAAGTACATCGTAGGGGCGTGGAACCCGTAATCCAACAGCCGCTTGGCTATCTCCAGACCA
The DNA here is from genome assembly GCA_913031095.1 of uncultured Chloroflexota bacterium. The sequence continues at coordinate 3,999 of CAJWGH010000068.1, forward strand.
CTGGAACCACGTTCTTTCTGCAAGTCGGCTGAGAATACCGCCTCGTGCATGCAGGTGCGGTCGTAGGGAAGGTGGTAGATGCCACGTAGCGCTTTCATCATGTAGTTGGCATTCAGCACTGCGTTCCCACTGATGGACAGGATGCCTGCATCGCCCAGAGTTCTGATGTAAGTGTAAGCCCGTACCAAGACGCCGAAATTCCCGTGGAATCCGCTTAGCTTTCCGATGCTCTTTTCAGGCGTGGACAACTGGTACCCGTCGCCGTTTTCAGTGATGACTGGGGCGGCCAGATAGGGGGCGAGTTGGTTAGTAGTACATACTGGCCCTGCTCCAGGTCCGCCGCCTCCATGTGGGGTGCTGAAGGTCTTGTGCAGGTTTAGGTGGATCACGTCGAAACCCAAATCTCCGAGCTTCACTCGTCCGAGAAGGGCGTTCATATTGGCACCGTCGCCGTAGACCAGCCCTCCGGCTTCGTGAACGATGCGGCAGACTTCGACGATGTTGGTGTCAAACAAGCCCAGGGTGCTGGGCAGGGTGATCATTACCCCGGCCAGGTTCGGACCGGCGACCTCGCGTAGGGCTTCGAGGTCGACATTGCCATCTTTGTCAGATGCCAGCTCTACTACGTCAAAGCCAGCCATGGCAGCCGAGGCTGGGTTGGTGCCGTGGGCGCTATCGGGGATAGCCACGGTTGTGCGGCCCTTGTCGCCATTGGCCAGGTGGTGGGCTCGGATCATGAGCATACCGCCCAATTCCCCATGCGCTCCGGCAAGGGTGGATAATCCCACTGCTGGAAGGCCTGTAATCTCGCCCAAAAATCCTTGTAGCTTGTACAGCAGCTCCAGTGCACCCTGTGACTGTTCAGTGGGCTGCATCGGGTGTATACCGGCAAAGCCAGGCAGGAATGCAATCTCATCATTGACTTTGGGGTTGTACTTCATAGTGCAACTGCCCAAAGGATAGAAGTGTGTGTCGATGGAAAAATTAAGTTGGCTTAGCCCCGTGAAATACTGGACCACTTCAGGTTCAGAAACCTCGGGCAGCGGCAAGTCGTCCCGCAGAAGGGCTCTGTTTGGCAAGGGCTGGGCAGGGACGTCCAGATCAGGCAGGACTGTGCCCACGCGCCCAGGCACGCTCCGCTCCAGCAGTAATTTCTCAGTTTGCCTGTTTCCGCCTTGCCTCATTATTTGAATTCCGAAAGCGCCGCAACCAAGGCGTTGATGTCATCCTGGGAACTCATCTCTGTTACACACAACAGCATGCCGTTAGGTACCTGTTCGCTTACGTCTAAGCCACCTAATATGTTCTGTTCCATCAGCTTCTTGTTGATGTCGGACGGGGTGGAAGGACACTGGACGACGAACTCTTGGAAGAAGGGACCCTCTATGGGTAGAGAGTAGCCGGGCAACTCACCGATCTTGGCCGCTGCATAGTGTGCTTTGTGGTAGCACAACTCGGCCACTTGGCGCAGTCCGTGCTTCCCCATGGCTGCCAGGTAGATAGTCGAGGCTAACGCGTAAAGGGCCTCGTTTGTGCAGATGTTGGATGTGGCTCGTTCTCTGCGGATGTGCTGTTCCCGTGTCTGTAGGGTCAGCACGTAGCCGGTCTTGCCGTTCTTATCTACCGTGCGGCCCGAAAGCCGGCTGGGCATCTGGCGTATGTATTCCTGCTTGGTGGCAAAGAGTCCTACAAAGGGCCCGCCGAAGCTGGAGGGGATGCCAAGGGGCTGGCCGTCGCCAGTGACGATATCCGCTCCGTAGTGCCCCGGAGTCTGGAACATGCCCATGGCTGTTGGGTCGGTGGAGACCACCGCCAGCGCGCCCTGAGCGTGCGCCATGTCAATCAGGTTCTGCATATCCTCGATGTTGCCGAAATAATTCGGGTATTGCAGAACCAGGCAGGCGGTTTCGTCGTCTAATACCACGTTGGAAGGACTGACAGTTTCCACTGCGATGTCCTGGGATTGGCAGTAGGTATGAATCACTGCGGAGTAGGCCGGTGAAACAGTGTCTACCAGTGCAACCTTCTCCCGTTTTGTCACCCGGCAAGCCATCAATACTGCTTCAGCAAGGCTGGTGGCTCCGTCATACATGCCGGCATTAGCGACCTCCATCCCGTAGAGATTGCAGATCAAGGTTTGGAACTCGTAGATCACCTGGAGAGTGCCCTGGCTGGCCTCTGCCTGATAGGGAGTATAGGCAGTGATAAACTCACCACGGGTGATCAGCGGCTTGATGATTGACGGTATGAAGTGGTCGTAGGAACCAGCTCCCAGGAATGACGGCCCACTACTCAGAGGGCGGTTCTTGGCGGCCATGCCACCCAATTCCCGTTGAATCTCCAATTCCGAAAG
>CAJWGH010000069.1 GCA_913031095.1 uncultured Chloroflexota bacterium
GCCGGAACCGTAACACGGCCTGGGGCACGGAGAACTCACTGAAAGGGTTCTCGTACTGGTTGGAGCGTGCCATCACCACAGGGTCTGTGGGGACCGCGAAAGGCAGCCGGGTTAACACAAGCGCTTTGAGTAGACCTGGCGGCAAGTCGACTCCCTCCCAGAAGCTGGCGGTGCCAAGCAGCACGCTGTTGGGCTCTTCGGCAAAACGGGTCATCAACTGTTGGGCCGAGCCGTCTATACTCTGAGCCAGGACCTGTATGTCCTGGCCCATAAGCGGAGCGCGTAGCCGTTGCGCGACAGCCCTGAGAGACGCGTAAGAAGTGAACAGAGCCATCGTGTGACCGTTCATAGTGGTGCCTAGGTCGGTCAGAACTCTGACCATGGCATCGACGTATTGATCTGAGTTGGGTGGAGGCATGTCCTCTGGAATCAAAAGCAGCGCTGCCTTTTGATAGTCAAAGGGAGATCCCACCAGTAGTTCCTCTGAGTCACCACCTACGCCAACGCGGGACTTGAAATACTCGAAGTTTCCCTCAGTGCTGAGAGTGGCGCTAGTCAAGACGACGCTGTCTTTGTGATGGAACAGCTCTGCCGCAAGCGTACCACTGATGTCCAGCGGGGCTGAATTCAAGGAGACGATGGGGTTGCCCCGTATCTGGTCATTGCTGATCCAGTGGATATCGTTGTCTAAGGGATTGCCCAAGATGGAGACGAACTCCTCTCTCATGGTTTCCACTTCGTCCATCAGATTGGCGGTCTCCATGACCAGAGCCGGTTGGTCGTTGGCAGCCGGAATCAGGGTCGAGTCGAGGAACCGGTGCAGTTGTCCGACGTTCTGGGAAGCCTGCTGTAGCCCGACATCCAGGTTCTCCCAGGCTAGGTGCAGGTCGCTCCAACTCTGGGAGCCGTGTAACTGAGAAGTAATGAGCATCTGCTGGCCATTGTCACGGGTGCCTGACCTTTGGTTTGCTTGGAACCGGTCGACTTCAGCCCAGAGGCGACCCCATATCTGGCGTAACTTCGCTCCTTCCGCCTCCACCGTCGATACATAATTATTAGCCTCTTCGCGGATGGATGACGCCAGCCCTTCGGCTGCGGTAGCTTGACGTATCTGAGTTGTCAGTCTGGACTGCGGTTCCCAGACCTCGTCCAGTTTGTCCTGGGATATGCTGAAACCTAGTTGTCTGGTGGCCTCGTCTTCTAGGTTGTGGGCCTCGTCGATTATCAGGTGTTGATACTCAGGGATCAGACCGCCACCACGGGCCAGGTCCGAAAGAAGCAATGCATGGTTCACAACCACGATGTGTGCTTGTTCTGCGCGCTCTCTGGCGGCCCTTAAGAAGCACGGTGTGCCATCGCGGAGCCCTGGGCAGAATCCTTTTTCGCCAGCTGATACGTGGCTCCACGACCCAGCATCCCGTCCGGATAGATTGATCTCAGCGCGGTCACCGCTCGTAGTGTTCTGCATCCAAACGGAGGTCTTTGAAAGGAGACGGGCGTCGTCGATCGTCGGTGAGTCGCTGCGTGCCAGATGGTTCCAGCGCCGCAAGCACAGATAGTTGGTCCGACCCTTAAGTAGGGCAGCCTTCAACACTCCTTGCTCGACCAGTCCGGATTTCTCCAAAACCTCTGTGAGCGCTGGTATGTCCTTGTTCATCAACTGTTCTTGCAGATTGATAGTATTGGTGGAGATGACCACCCGTTGCCCTTTGGAAATAGCGAAGAGTGCAGAGGGAAGCAGGTAAGACATCGACTTGCCAACGCCGGTACCACCCTCAACCACTAGGTGTTGGTTGTGATACATAGCTTTGGTGACGCTAGAAAGCATCTGTTCTTGCTCGGGTCGGTGCTCAAATCCGGAGAACACCTTGGCGAATGGGCCGTCTTTGGTCAGCAACCCAGCTACCTTATCTTCACTTAGGTCGCTTAAAGCAGGGTCGGCACGCCGCTTTTCAGGTGACCCGAGCCTGATAGACATCTGTTCTAAGTCAAGACCTGTCAGTCCTACTGAAGAGGTCTGGGCGTCACCTACTCCCTCTAGGCCTGCCAAAATGCCACTGATGGACCAGTGGCTGCGAGCGGCGAGGTTCGACAGATATGCCAACAACCCCGAGTCCTGTTCGGCAGCCAGCCGTAGCAACTTGACGTAAACGTTCTTGGTTGCCATGGCATCGGCCAGCGCACGGTGGGCGTCGTTGTGCTCAACCTTAAAGTGGGAGGTTAGGTACTTCAACGAATATTGCCGTGATCGGGGCATGAAAACAGTCGCGAGATCCCACGTGTCGTACGAGGGGTTGTTCAACCGGACGCCATTGTTGGCCAGAAACCCGATGTCGAACTGGATGTTGTGGCCGATGATTGGGTCGGCTCCAAGGAAGTCTTCAATCTCGGAAGCCACTGAGGAGAAGAACGGGGCGCGCTTGACCTGCTGCGGAGAGATGTGAGTTAGCCTTTGTATGAACTCTGGTATGGCGACGCCGGGGTTTACCAGGGTCTGGTAAGTCTCGACGACCTCGTCTCCGCGAAAACGTACGGCCCCGACCTCAAGTATCTGGTGACGGTTGGAGTCCAGGCCGGTGGTCTCCAGGTCCAGAGCCACATTGACCTGTTCGAAGGGGGAAATGTCTTTATCGAAAAGTACCATCTAACTCCCTCCACAACCTCACATTCATGCTGACATAACCTGCGATAATTTCCTGAACCCTTGCCTGGGGCAGTTTAGCACGGCTGGGACGCCGCTTCGACCCCAAAGTGACAGGATTAGCTGTGAAACGAGATCGCCAGTCCAATCTCCAAACGCAGGGCAAATACAGCTGCTTATGTTGGGTGAGTGGGTATTTATAAGATGTATGGCTGAAGGTTGCCGGTGCGGAGTCCGGTGACTGGGTGAAACTCTTTGGTGTGGAGGGCTTTTAAGAATTCCTCCTCGTTATTGACTTCGTCTGGAAACTCGGTGAGAAATTTACCCAGGCCGTGGGTGGAATGGGCATCACTACCTCCGGTGACCGGTAATTTCAACAGGGAAGCAACTTCCATGGCAAAGTTGTTCTCCCTGTCGATAGTTCCACCATTAGCAACTTCCACAGCATCAGCCAGCTTGAATACCGGGTGGTCTAGGGCGTCTTTGGGAACCTTTGGCAGTGGGTCGTCAATGGACTGATAGGTAAGCGCTCTGCTGCGGTTGCCGTTGCTGCTGAGTACCCCTCGAAATGGATGGGCAGAGACGACGAACCCACCACCTGCGGTGGCTGCCTTCCGCAGCTCGGCGGCCTTGTTGTATCCGGCCTGGTAGCGGTCTAGGCCGAAAGCCAACATATGACCGAAGTCAGTCTCAACCTCCATAGCACGAATCAACACCACATTGTGGAGACTGGCAAAAGCCTTGAATTCGTGCCGGTCCCAAGGGCCGGAATGCTCGGTGAGGCAGAGGCCGCGGAGACCCAAACGGTCGGCTTCAAGAATCAGGTCTTCGGGGGTAAGGCTGCTGTCACTGCTACCTTTAGTCGTGTGGATATGGAGGTCAAATAATCGGGCCATGGATGGCTGTTAGCTCTCAGCGGTCGGTTTTCAGCCAGCCGCGGTAAGGGTATGGTTCAGTCTAGACAGCGTTACGGATATGGTCAACGTGTCGAGCTATTAGTTATTTTGGAATCCGGTTGCCTTGGCCAATTCTGGGAACTGCTCGAGGGGCAGAACTTCGCCAGTCTCTTCGTAGTGGGTAACCAGTTGCCGGATAGCATCTGGGACCGGCTTACTTCTCTGTTTCTCGGAGTCATAGCCGACATAAACCGTTTCGATATAGGTTAACATCCGGTCGCTGTTCTCAGGGTATATCTCCAAGTGGAGAACAAGGCTTGCGGTGCCGATGTGAGAAACCCTGACATACAGTTCGATGATCTCGTCGACTTTTGCCGGAGCTTTGAATTCTTGGGTGCTCTTGGCTACGGCAAAATCGAAATAGCCGCTTTGGGGAATGACGTATATAGCAAACCCCAGGTTACGGTAATACTCGGCTTGACCGACTTCCAGATAACCTAGGTAGGCGCCGTTGTAGACGATACCCTGAGCGTCGCACTCCATCCAGCGCACTCGTACGGATGTCTTGAACCGAAAGTCGGATTTGGCCATGTCTATCCGAGTTCTACTCCGTGTCTTTTACGTGCTGGTAGCCTAAGGCATCCAGATATTTCAGGTCATCAGAAGTGAGGTCAGCTGTTAATAAGAGGTCAGGTCGGCGTTCAAGGGTTCGCCGTAAGGACTGCTCTCTACGCCACTTCTCGATGTTTGCGTGATGTCCTGACAGCAGTATCTCCGGAGTTTCCATTCCCTGAAACTCGGCCGGGCGGGTATATAGCGGATGCTGCAATAACCCGGAGGAAATCGAATCCTCTATCACGTTCTCCATCGAACCGATTACTCCAGGAACTAGCCGGGACATGGCGTCGATGAGGGCCATGGCCGGCAATTCTCCGCCAGTCAATACAAAGTCCCCGAGGCTAATCTCCCTGGTGGCTAGGAACTCTGGGACACGGTTGTCGATTCCTGCGTAGTGAGCACAGATCATAGCGACTGCCGGAGCTTCAGACAGTTCTTCTACTACCTTCTGCGTAAGTACATCCCCCTGGGGGGTGAACAGGATGACGGGAATCTCCGCTCGCTCGGTCTCCGAGTAGGCCGATAGAACGGCTTCAGTTGCCTCAAACACTGGCTCTGCTTTCAAAACCATGCCGTGACCACCTCCGAATTGATAGTCGTCGGCCGTGTGGTGCGGGTCGTGAGAGTAGTTCCGGATATCGGTGACATCTACGGACACTAGCCCTCGGTCCAGTGCCCGAGAAAGCATGCTGTATTCCAACGGGTCTTTGAAAGCGTCCGGGAACAAGGTCAGGATATGAAAACGCATCGGTTAATGATACAAGATAATCAATCTACGCGGACGCGTTTTCGTTTCCCCGGATGTGATGGAAGCCTAATCTCCGACAGGCAGGGGTTCTCCCGCTGGGAGGTTGTCGACGTAGGCCTCACCACCCTTCATCACCATCTTGATTAGATCTTTGTTCCTGAGAACGCTGATGTCTTTTAGTGGATCGCCGTCAACCACCAGGAAGTCAGCGTAGAGCCCGGCCTTGATGGTGCCGAATTGCTTCTCCCGGCCGATGCATTCTGCAGCCCAGCCGGTGGCGGTTTGGATGGCCTGCATGTTGGACAGGCCACGGTCGACCATCAACTCTATCTCCCGTGCGTTGTCGCCGTGGACGAATCCACCAGCGTCAGTGCCAGAGGACACCTTTACTCCGGCGGTAACAGCCATATGCAAACTCTCCTGGTGTATCTGCATCAACTGCTTAGTCCGTTCGATTATATGAGGCGCGCTGATGGTGGAATGGAATTCATAGACCTCGAACGTAGGGGTGAAGAACACGTTTTTGTCTGCCATGATTTTAGCTAAGTCGGGGTCTTCTGCCAGGTAGCAGGCGTGCTCCACCGAGCCGACACCCGCCTCGATGCACATCCTAAGTCCGGGGCCGCCCACAGCGTGGCACATGGTGTATTTCTCTTGGGATTTGGCTTCTTCGACCAAGGCCTTGACCTCATCAGGACCAAAGGCGATGTCCTTGGGGCCATGTCCAGCGCGAGAGCTTGCCCCGCCGGTGGTGGCGAACTTTATGACATCAGCGCCGACACGCACTAATTCGCGGACCAGAGCTCTAATCTCAGCGGGTCCGTTGGCCACGCCGTTGGGGTGCATCGGATCATCATTGAAGGCGTTTCTATGTCCAGACGGTGCGACCCTGTCTCCGATGCCGCCGTTGGGGGAGACGATGGCCACCGATGTGAGCAGCCGTGGGCCTTTAATCACTCCCTGGTCTACGGCGAATTTGAAACCGGCGTCCAGACCACCAGCGTCGCGGATGCACGTGTAGCCCGCGGTCAGCGAGTCTTCGATCGCCCTGGCAGTCTTTAAGTGGTTCAAAGAGGCAGGCTCTTCGATCTCCCATCGGCTAATCAGGCTGTAATTCTTGTGGGCCAAGTGGTCGTGGGTGTCAATCAGGCCAGGTAATAGGGTTAAGCCGGCCAAGTTAACCTCAACCGTTCCAGGAGGCAAGGTGACAGCCGCCCTGGGCCCGACTTCGGTGATCTGCTCGCCGTCGATCAATATGGCAGAGTCCTTCAAGACCGGTCCGCCGGTGCCGTCGATCAGGTCGGCGCCAAGTAACGCTTTCATGTCGTACCTCGCGTGTGGAGTGCTTGTTGAGATATATCTG
>CAJWGH010000070.1 GCA_913031095.1 uncultured Chloroflexota bacterium
CAACCTGTTTTGAAGGCTACGCTGCTGCCTCCAGTTAACGATGTATAGCCTACTGAATCTGTGTCACCTACCACTGGCCTCACATCTTCAGCCGCAATACCCAGGACCTCTGCAAGCTGCATGGAAACCGCGACCCTCGACCCGCCGATATCAGGTGAGCCCTCAATCAAACTCACAGTACCGTCGGAATTGACGCTCGCAGTGGCACTTGCAGGCCCCGTAGCATTGAACCAATAGCCAGAGGCAACACCACGGCCACGATTGGGTCCCTCCAGTGGGGAGTTCCAATGAGGGTGCTCCATGGCTGCTTGTACAGTCTCCAAGTTGCCAATGCTGCCAAACAGGGGCCCCGTGAGTCTGCGGGAGCCTTCCTTGGAGGCATTTAACACCCGAAACTCCAAAGGATCCATCCCAATCTGCTCGCAGATTTCATCCACAACCGTTTCCATGGCGAATGCAGCGGCAGGCGCTCCTGGTGCCCGATAGGCGGCCGTCTTAGGTTTGTTTAACACGACATCAAAGCCCTCTATCCGGCCATTGGAAATGTCATATGGCCCAGACATACATTGGCAACCAGGATTAATTGGTGACCCCGGATATGCTCCAGCCTCGAAGGCCAATGAAGCATCGAGCGCGGTTATGCGCCCATCTTTCAGGACCCCTAACTTACACCTCATCCAACTACCGGAAGTTGGGCCAGAGCCCTGGAACACTTCAGAGCGATTCATGCTTAACTTCACCGCCTGCCCCGCAACCCGGGACAATAACGCCGCAACTGGTTCGAGGTAGACTAATGTTTTGCCTCCAAATCCACCACCGATCTCCATCGGCACTACTCTGATCTTGGAGACATCGATACCCAGCGTGCTAGCCACCTGATCTCTGACATTGAAGTGTCCTTGGCTGCTGCACCAGATGGTAAGGCTACCGTCTGGCCCCCAATCGGCTGTGGCCGAATGCGGTTCGATATAGCCTTGATGTACCGAGCTAGTCCGGAATTCGCGTTCAATTACGACGTCCGCGTCTTTGAAACCCTGTTCGATGTCCCCTAATTCGAAAACAAAGTGGTTCGCGATATTGGTGCTTCTGGTACTGTCGCCTTCATCGCGCAACCCGCCGAATCGCAAATTGGGATTAGCCACGTTGGCAAGCCGCTCATGTAGTACTGGAGCATCTTCTTTCATGGCTTCTAGAAGATCGGTCACGTGAGGAAGAACCTCGTAGTCTATTTCGATGAGACCTAAAGCCTGTTCTGCGATGTGGACATTGGCGGCGGCAACAGCAGCCACTGCGTGGCCTTTATAAAGCACTTTGTCCACGGCCAAACAATTGTTACTAAGGAATTTGGGGTTTACCATGGCACCTTCGCCTATGTCGGTCAGTATTCCGGTGGGCTGCGGCAAAGCCGCTGAGGTAACAATCGCCCTCACTCCTGGCAAAACGTCCGCTTTGCTGGTATCAATACTTCTGATGCGCGCGTGTGCATGAGGGCTCCTCAGCACCTTTCCATAGAGCATTCCAGGAAGATGTAAATCTGCGCTGTAACGGGCGCGGCCAGTGACCTTATCGGCGCCGTCATGACGGATGGGCCGGCTCCCGACCACGTTGAATTCCTGGTTGGAAAGAACGATATTGGGTTCAGATTTAGCTACCATCTGTGAAACACCTCAACAATCTTAGAGGACCGTCATTAGCTGAGTTTGGTTTGCTAATTTAGGGATGACGGGATTCTATCATGGGCCCTGTACTGCCATCGGAGATAAGGAACTCCCGACAGCTCCATATCTATACATTATGGCTGCGGCCTTCGCTAGGGATTCATTCAGGCCTGCTGCAATCAGGCGCATCCGTCGCGTAGTACGTTTTGCTCTCCATCTACCGGACGCAACATCCGTGCCTTCTAGATCAGCGTATCCCTTCCCATACAAGCCGCTCGTCACGCCACGGGTCGTTTACTACCTGGCATTCGAAGTCGAAAAGCATGGTCGCGCGCTTGCTTAGGGAGTATGGGGGCCACGTCGGAATGGCAGCGTGATTAGGGTCCCCCTCACGGGCGAACTGAACCCAGGCGGGATTTACCTGCCCAGCGACTCCCCGGCCAGCGACCCGGTCTAGAGTAGGTAGGTTAACGTTACCAAACACTAAGGGAGTGGGTCCGACATCGAGGGAGCAGAAGTACATATACGGGGGCTTTCCGCCACCGGTCAGCTGGGCTTCAGCCACGCGGATCGCAGGAATGCGCCACTCAAGGTCCGTTGAAATAGTGACTAAAAGTGCTGACGCAGACGCTCCTGGCCGGGTGCTCTGGTAGAGGTCGACGATGCCGTCAACACGTTCACCTAGAACCCTCCGAAGCGTCTGGCGCAGCCCGTCGTCGTCGAGCCATCCAAAGTTTGAATCTAAACGGGTGGCATTGAAATGGTCGTGCCTGTTAGTTCCGACCATGATGGACACGTCCGTGCAGGAGCCGGCGGCTATGGCGGACATCGGGTAGTCAGGTAGAGCGATCCCATCTATAACTGGGGAGAAGACGGTCGTGATGGGGAATGTGAGGAGTGGGGCGTCTCTTCCGGCGATCTTGCGAAGCGCGGCGCTCGAAGCTTCTAGCAGTTTACTAATGGGGACAGCGGCCAGCTGTTCAAGGTTCCCTCGCTGGACGCATAACTCCGTGAGGGCGGCGTCGGCTGCGTAGGTTGCGTTTTCCAGGCTTACCCGCGGCCACATAAGATAGCCGCTAATCGGGATAGCACGATGAAAGAGGCCGCGGGCTCCCGGCATGGCCAGGAGGGTCCATATCTTGGAGCCACCGCCTGACAAGCCAAAGATGGTGACGTTGTTGGGGTCGCCGCCGAATGCCTCTATGTTGTCACGGACCCACTCCAGGGAAGCAACGAGGTCTAGCACACCGGTGTTGCCCGATGTGTTGTAATCCTCTCCGAACGCCTCCCCCAGATAGAGATGCCCGAAGATGCTGAGGCGATGATTGACGGTGACGACCACGACGTCGCCACGGTGAGCGAGGGAAATCCCTTCAGAGTCGGGTCCTCCACCAGAGCCAAACTCCCATGCGCCTCCGTGGAACCAGACCATAACCGGCCTGCGACCGCCGTCTCGGACCGCAGGCGTCCAAACGTTAAGCACTAGGCAGTCCTCACCCTGCATCTCATGCTCGGGGTATCCCGCAACTACTCTGGCGGCGGTTGCCTCTGCACGCACTGGCTGAGGACAGGTCGGGCCGTAGCCGGTGGCGTCACGTTCCCCACACCACGGCATGGGAGGCTTCGGTGGCAAGAAGCGATTGCGCCCTCCCGTCGGGCCGCCATAGGGGATTCCCTTAAAGATCTGGGCCTTCTCCGACGTGTAGCCGCGGACCTTGCCAGCGGTAGTCTCTACCACAGGGTTGCTCATGGCACCCTCCTTGCGGCTTCCCTCTGAACCTCGGCGCAAGTATAGCCCAAGCAAATTCCTTCAAAGACCGCGTTGCAGGGTTGACCGTTGGGCAACATTCCGTACTCAGTCGATTTGTTCACATTAATCAACTCAATGGTCGCCTACATTTATTGAAGGCGATAACTTCAAAGAGGTCTTAATCACAACAATCTTGTAAGTTTACCCAGAATCAGGCCGATGTCACAGCAAGAGCGCCTACGGCGAGCTTGGGCAGGCTTACTGGCAATTGCTGCCAGGTTTCACCGTGATCCTGGCTGCGAACGATAGTGCCCGATTCGGTTCCCGCATAAACCGTGCCGGGAGACTGGAGGTCCCATTCAAATGCCACTACCATATCTCCTTCCTTCGCCGCCGAGGTGATTGGCTTCCAGCTGCGGCCTCCGTTTATAGATCGGTAGAATTGAGGGTTCTCCCTGCGGGAGTTTCCGGAAGCTGTCAACAGAACCTGGTCGGCGTCGTCCGGGGCCGCGGCGACGTGCAAGGCGTATCGGCCGTCCACGCCGTCGTTGATGACCTCCCAATTGTCGCCTTCGTCATCGGTTCGATAAGGAGCCCTGGATGTGGCGACATAGAGGCTTGTGGGCCTGGCGCCGCTGAGGGCGATGCAGTGAACGTCGTCGTGGATCCCCGGTAACTGCTTCCAGGTAGCGCCGCCGTCCCGGGAGCGAACCATACCCCCCTCTTCTATGGCAGCGTAGAGGTAGCCGGTGTCGTTAGGGGCTACTTTCAGATCTCGGACGTGAGATTTACGAGTCTCTATGTGGAATCCCCACTGATCAGATTCTGGCACGGCTGTGAATCCTGGGCATTCCTGCCAAGATTCTCCTCCGTCTGAGGAACTGTAGAGAGACGCGGGTTCGCTACCCACGTATACGGTTCCACCGTCGCTGGGGTGGGCCGCGATGCTGTGAGCGTAAGGACTTGGATAAGCGTCCAGGCGCTTCCAGGTCTGTCCGCCGTCGTCCGTGCGGTAGACTCCGGCCTCATACGCCGCTAGAAAGGCTAGCCCTCCAACCACGGGGCTGGCAGATAGCCGAGCTGATGCGTGAGCCAAAGGAGTGACGTCACCGGAAATCCAGGAATCCCCCTGGCCGGATACGGTACAAACGCCTTCTTGAAGGCCCACATAGATTCGGCGGCTTTGTCTTTTGTCGTCAGGCATAGTTGTGCCCCCTCAATCTTGGATAACCGGGATTCCCTCCGCCAATCATCAACGACCGGTATTAGGTGCTAATGCTGCAGATGCGATTACAACATAAGCCTGTATTAGGCCGCCACCCACAACACCGAAGAGATTTCGCTGAATTCACGTTTGAGCTTGGACCAGGAATCGCCGCCGTCGTCGCTTCGGTACAAGTAACCGTATCGGCTACCGGCGAAAACTATTTGAGGGTCTGCAGGCTGGGAATTGACCACCCACATTGCTGTATTGGGTTCGACAGGCAATGGTAATCTTTGCCAACTCTGTCCCGTATCGATGGAGCGCATGATGCAACCGGTGCTGCCTGGCGTCGTGTCTCCTAGTGTCAAGAAAATCACATTAGGGCTGCCGGGCCGCACGTTTATTCCCCGGGGATAGCCTAGATCAAAGTTTTCTCTAACACCTACGGACTTCCACGTGGCCCCATTGTCAGTACTGGTGTACACGTCGTTGTTCACTACCACAACAACGGTCTTTGGAGGCCCCGAGGATATTGCTACGTTGTGTATATCCAAGTTCGGGATAGCACCATGGTTAATCGTGGTCCAAGTATCTCCGCCGTCTGCGCTATGCCGCAGACCGTCTACCTCAATGCCAACCCAAATGCTTTGGCGGTCGGTGGGGTCGATGGCGATTCCGGTCACCCGGGGGGTGCCAACCGCCGGGCATTCCGCCACCGCTTCCATGGAGGTCTTCTGCCAACTGCTTCCGCCGTCTTGGGACCGGAAAAACACGGTGGGAGTGGGGGTACCGGTGCCGGCATAGATCAAGTTAGGGTCACCATCATCGATTACGAGCGCCCAAACTGTGTAATTGTTTAGGGGATTGTCTAACAGCGCCCAATTTTCTCCGGCGTCTGTACTAGTATAGATGCCTTGGTCGGTGCCTGCGTAAATCAGGTTTGGTTTATTGGGGTGGACCGCCAAGCAGCGCACCACAGCGTCGGAATGGAGCCCTTGATCGATGGAGATACGCCGCCAATTTTCGCCACCATCTGCGCTACGTAACACTCCTTGTCCGGATGTGCCAACTAAGATAGTCATATTATCAGCCATGGGTCAGCCCTCCCGTTGCTCAAGCTTTAGGTCATTGTCTTCACGTCTGGGTATCCCAACAGAAACCGGGCACAGTGTATCTTGGCGGCAAGATACCATCAAGCTCCTCACGTGACATAAGATGCCCGCATAGGCGAGGATTTGATTGCCGGGGTTACTATGACGTCAGTTCAAAATAGGTTAAGAGACAAACCTACGGAGGTATCGAACGGTGCAACAGTCAAGGGAGATTCCTCCCAAGGCAACCCCCGAAGACGATAACGGCTATTTCGAAGAGTTGACCAAGTCTATCTTTCGGGCAGGTTTCAGTTGGGGAGTGGTGCGGGCCAAATGGAGTGGTTTTCGGACCGCTTTCCACGGGTTTGAGCTGCTCAGAGTTGCGGGGTACGGTCCGAATGATGTGTCCCGGCTAGCCGACGATGCGCTAATCGTACGCAACAGGCGGAAGATATTGGCGACCATTGAAAAC
>CAJWGH010000071.1 GCA_913031095.1 uncultured Chloroflexota bacterium
TCGTTAGAGGTCGCGCAAGATGAACTGGTCCAAGTCGTTCGTGGCTGGATTGAGTCCCATGACGGTACCGACACCTTAAGTGATGTCCTGGCTGACGCCGGGTACGCTGGAGTGGACGAAGAGACCGAACTGCAGTTGGAGTTCACTGAAACTACTTTATACGCCGGCGATGAATAAGTTTGGTCAAGAAATCGAAACCAACGGAAAGCCTGCCTTTTGACCGGATAGTATACCGGATCGAAGAGACTCGGGCAGGTGAAGGCCACGAAGCATACTGCCCAGAACTGGTGATAACGGGGTTCGGCGACACGGTTGAAGAAGCGAAGAATATGCTACGCCGTCAGGTTTCAGAATACTTGGAGGACTGCCAGAAATTAGATGTCCTAGATGAGACTTTGATTGAGGGCGGATTCTACTATAACGGCGAGGTCTGGATGAGCGCCGAGGTCGAATCACCTCAAGAGCCAAAGATTCGGTTCATAGGTAAACCAGCGAACCAGGTGCCTGATATAACGGCTGAATAGGCCCCGTTGAATAGAAATGACGCAACCGTCTAACGATCAAATAGCCAACGCCGAACCGGTAGAGATGTTGCTGAACATGGGCCCGCAGCACCCCTCGACCCACGGCGTCTTCCGCATGGTGTTGTGGGTGGACGGCGAAAAGATAGTGGATGTTATCCCGCACATTGGGTATCTCCACCGGGGCTCAGAGAAATTGTGCGAGGGCGAACAGTTCAATCAGGTAATCACCCTGTTCGACCGGATGGATTACATCGCTAATTTCAACAACGAGCACATCTATTGTCGTGCCGTCGAAAAGCTCATGGGCCTGGAAGTATCCGAGCGCTCCGAATACATCAGGGTCATACTCTGCGAACTGAACCGGATCGCTAGCCACATGCTGTTCATCGCCACCATGGGGCTAGACGCTGGCGCCATGACACCGTCCATGTTCTGTTTCCGGGGACGGGAACGCATCCAGGGGCTGTTCGAGTCTGTCTCTGGAGCCCGTATGATGCACAACTACTTTCGCATCGGAGGCCTCAAAGAAGACGTACCCGATGACTTTGTCCAGCAGGTCCGGGAGGTATTGGATCTCGTCAAGAAAGATACAGAGGAGTCCGACAAACTTCTTAGCTTCAACGAGATTTTCTTAGCGCGACTCAAAAAGATTGCCGTGATGTCAGCTGAAGACGCGATAGATTACGGCCTGACCGGCCCCTGTCTCCGTGCTTCGGGAGTGGACTATGATGTTCGGAAAGCCGCTCCATACTCGGTTTATGACCGGTTCGATTTCGATGTGCCTGTCGGCTTGGATGGCGACTGTTGGGACCGGTACTACCTTAGGGTTCAAGAGGTGTATCAGTCCATCCGCATCATCGAACAGGCCTTGGACCAGCTTCCTGAGGGTGAAGTTGCATCTTCCCTAGGACGGAGACTGCTTCGGCCTCCTGCCGGCGAAGTTTACTTGCGGGCCGAGAATCCCAGAGGCGAGTTGGGCGTCTACTTAGTCAGCGACGGAACCGACAGACCATACCGCGTCAAGGTGCGTCCACCGTCTTTCTGTAACTTATCAGCTTTGAAACACATGCTAAAAAACGCCTGGATCGCCGACTCCGTGGTGATTCTGGGCGCTTTGGACATCGTCCTGGGCGAGGTGGATCGCTAGTGCCCGGCACAGTCTTGCTAGCCATCAGTCTGATCGACTTTATATGGTTGGTGGTTGGCTTGTTCATCATGTTCACTGTGCTCTCGGTGGTCGTCATGTCGATGATCTGGTTGGAGCGCAAACTCCTGGGCCGGCTTCAACTTCGTTTGGGCCCCACTAGAACTGGACCCATGGGAGTGATGCAGCCAGTGGCCGACGCCGTTAAGTTGATACTCAAAGAAGATATCATCCCGTCGTCATCAGAGAAGGCCATATTCTGGGTTGCGCCCATCATAGTGGTGGTCTCGGCGTTCATGATTTGGGTGACTATCCCGGGAACCCAGACCGCGGTTATTCAGAACCTGGATATGGGTTTGTTCTACATCATCGCTTTCTCGGTGGTAGGGATTTTAGGCCTTGTATTGGCTGGTTGGGGATCGGCTAATAAATACGGAACCCTTGGCGGTCTAAGAGCTGCTGCTCAATTAATCAGCTATGAGATACCCATCATTATGGTGGCTATCTCGGTGGCGATGTTGGCTCAGTCTCTGGATCTGAGGGAGATTGTCAACGAGCAGAACGACTACATATTCATGCTGGTGCAGCCGCTGGGCCTGGTCCTGTTCTTCATCGCAGGACTGGCCGAGGTCGGAAGGACACCTTTCGACATCTACTTCGCCGAATCTGAGATTGTTGGCGGCCCATTTGTCGAATACAGCGGAGCGCATTGGTCGGTGTTCTTCCTGGCTGAATACATCAACACTTTCGCCATCGCCGCCCTTACTGTAATCCTGTTTTTTGGTGGTTGGTCGGGCCCGGGGCTTTCAGGGGAATGGGGAATAATCTGGTTCTTGGCCAAGGTCTACTTGGTGATATTGGTTATCTTCTGGGTACGTGGGACCTTTCCGAGGTTGCGTATCGACCAACTGATGGGCTTCGCCTGGAAGGTCATGGTGCCCCTATCGTTCCTATCGGTGGTCATGACCGCCATCTACCAGTTCTACGAATGGCCGGCCTGGACTCTCACCATCATGTCCTCAGCTGGACTTCTAATAGTCGGCTTCATTATTTTTAAGCGTATGACCGGCCCATCTAGATTGGTTGCCGAAGTCCGCAGTAGACAGGAGACTCTGGAAGCCAGCCGCCGCTCGGGCGCCCAGTCGGGAGGTAACTAGATGTTCAACAGCCTCAAGGGAATGGTAGTGACTTTGGTTTCTACTGTGAAAGGATTACACGCGCCTGTGACCCGCCAATATCCTGAGGTCGGTAACCTGCTGATGCGTAAAACAGATGAGCCGACTCCTGTGAAAGACCGATTCATGGGTTTCCCTGCCTTAACTTGGGATGATGAAGTCGGCGAGCCGTTCTGCACCAGCTGCATGGTCTGCATCCGTGGATGCCCGACCCAATGCATGTCCTCTGTGATGAAAGATAACC
This sequence comes from uncultured Chloroflexota bacterium, assembly GCA_913031095.1. The sequence goes on from CAJWGH010000071.1 coordinate 3,088, forward strand.
CTCTAAATGAAGAAGGGAAAAGCAGTCGAAGAAAGATTGTAGATAGCTTCGAGATCAACCTTAACCGGTGTATACTGTGCGGCATCTGCGTTGAGGTGTGTAACTTCGACGCGATTGTTATGACTCATGAGCATGAAATGAGCACGTTCAGCCGCAACGGCGACCGTGTTGACCTGCCAGAGTTGCTCGAGATAGGCCATAGGTTCCAAAAGGCAACGGATTGGATTCCGCCGACCAAGCGCGTCAAGAAAGGCCAAGAGACGGACGCCGCACCCCTTTCTGCTGAGACCGACTCTCCATAAAGAGCGTTCAGAGCATGTTAATAGGGTAAGACGAGACACTTTCGAGACTGGCTGGACGTCATCCAATGGACTGCACTTGTCAAGACTGTGCGTATAGGCTGCTTGAGAAGAAGAGATTAAATCGCGACAAGGGAAGCCGGGAAGGCCATGCTGTAGCGAATCAGGGGGCGAACCATCCAACTGGTTGTACGTGTGCTGGTTGGGTGTTGCTTGGGTTGTTGGAGATTCTGTCGGAGACCTAAGTGCTTCTTCAAATTGTTGATCGGGAAGCAGGAACGCTGACCCAAGGTAATAAAAAGGTTATTAAGGGAGCCGCCATTTTGGTGGCTCGTATTTTGGCAGGGCTGGAGCAAGGGAAGTCTATGACCGGAAGATGGACTAGATGGCGGAGTAGGGCAGTTTAGATGGCCTGGGCTATTTTTGTAGTGCTAGCTGTCTTCACCATTGGAGGCGCCCTTGGTGTGGTGGTCTCCCGCAATGTGGTACACGCTGCTTTAGCGTTGTTGGTGTCCCTGATTGCAGTAGCTGGGATCTACCTGGTGCTGTTCGCCGAGTTCCTCGCTCTGGTACAGGTGCTCATTTACGGGGGAGCCATCATCATCGTGCTCTTGTTCGCCATCATGTTAACAAGGAACTCCGAGTACCCGCGCATAGCAGACAATAAGCAGTGGCCTTTGGCAGCGGTTGCTGCCCTGGCGTTTCTTGGTATTTTGGTTCCATCATTCCTGATCAATAAGATTGAGGACACCAACGCCCAGAACGCATCGTTCACAGGTATCGGCGAATCCCTGTTCACCACCTGGGCGGTCCCCTTTGAAATTGCGTCGCTGGTGCTTCTGGTGGCCTTGATTGGAGCAATAATCATTGCCCGGTCGGATGAGGAGGAGAGCTAGGCGATGGTTGATTTAGTCTGGTTCCAGTTCCTTAGCGCTGTCCTGTTCGTCATCGGACTGTATGGTGTCTTGGCCCGTCGTTCCGCGGTCCTTATAGTGATGTCCATCGAGTTGATGCTGAACGCCGTGAACATAAACTTGATCGCCGCCGCTTCTCATATGGAAGGGGTCGGCCGGTTCTCCAACTTTGATGGCCAGTTGATCGCCATATTCATAATCACCGTTGCTGCGGCGGAGGTTGGTTTAGCTCTGGCTATAATCCTCCGGATGTTCCGTAACAGGTCGACGGTCAACCTTGACGAAATCAACTTGATGAAATGGTAGATATCCAGACACAAACGGTGCAGACCTGATGGAGTGGGCCTGGCTCATACCGATATTCAGCTTTGCTGCAGCGCCAATCATCGTCGTATTCGGCAGGTTTTTGCCCACAAAAGGTGCATTGCTGTCTATTCTGGCTATCGGTGGCGGCTTTGCTGTCTTTTGGTTCGTCTTAGACTCCTGGATGGGTGCAGGAACGAACACTAGCGGCTGTTTTACCAGCGAAAACACCCACATGCTTACTTGCGATTACGAGCGTAGTTGGTTCAACGCCGGACTTATCGGAGCGGCCGGTAGTGTAAGCTTGCACTGGGGCATCCTCATAGACCCGTTGACCATCGCCATGTTAGGCCTGGTTACTTTTGTGGCGCTAATGGTGCAGGTCTACTCCATGGCTTACATGCACGGCGATTCACGCTTTGGATGGTACTTCGCCGTACATTCATTATTTGCCGCGGCCATGTTGACCCTAGTACTAGCCGACAATTTCCTGCTGCTCTACGTGGCTTGGGAGTTGGTTGGCATCTGTTCTTATTTGCTGATTGGTTTCTGGCACGAACGCCCCCAAGCCCGGGAAGCGGCAAAGAAAGCATTCATTGTCACTCGGATTGGCGATGTTGGCCTGTTGGTTGGTATCCTTTTGATTTGGCGGGATGTTGGCACCTTCAGCATGCTGGACGCGTTTGAGGCCGTCCGTACCGGCGCCATGAGCGAGGGTGTTGCGACGGCATCGGCCATTTTGTTGTTCCTCGGGGCTATGGGAAAGTCAGCACAGGTGCCGTTCCACGTGTGGCTTCCCGACGCTATGGAGGGGCCCACCCCCGTCAGCGCGCTGATACATGCGGCGACAATGGTCGTCGCAGGAGTCTACCTGGTGGCCCGGACCTTCCCACTTTTCGAGGCCTACGATGCAGATCCGCTGATGGTGGTTTCTATAGTGGGTCTGGTGACGGCCTTGATGTCAGCAACCATCGCCTTAGTGGCCACGGACCTGAAACGCATACTTGCCTATTCGACCATCAGTCACCTGGGCCTGATGATGTTGTCTCTTGGCGCCTTTGGCTACACGGCTGCCATCTTCCATATGATGGCCCACGGCTTCTCCAAAGCCCTCTTGTTCCTCGGGGCGGGCAGCGTTTTGCACAGCACTGAGTTCCAGGAGACGGGAGAGATGGGCGGCCTGAGAAAAGTCATGCCTCTTACTGCCATAGTTTTCTCCATCGGTGCCTTGTCCCTGGGTGGTATTCCAATCTTGGCAGGGTTCTGGAGCAAAGACGAGATACTGATCGCGGTGAACGACCATCGGAACGTCTCTTTCATCATCTTGACCCTGGTGACTGCGTTCCTAAGTGCTCTCTATATGGGTAGGGCGATGTTCCTGGTATTTTTCGGCCAGTTGAAGGCGCAGAACGAGCACGTCCACGATGCGCCGTTAGCCATGGCTTTGCCGATGGCC
>CAJWGH010000072.1 GCA_913031095.1 uncultured Chloroflexota bacterium
CGCCAGTTGGGCCTTGTCTGTTCCCCGTTACGTCAACCTGAGATATAGTGTCTTTAGGATTGATCGTGCACAACACTGACTACCGACTGGAGGAAAATGCCCGCCAAGAAAGGGACCGGACTCTTGATGGTCTGGTGCGATGTCCCCGCAGCCCAGGAGGATGAATTCAACCGTTGGTATAACGGAGAGCATATCGAAGATATACTGGGTATACCTGGAGTTCTGGATGCCGCCCGTTACGAGGCAGTCCATAATGGCCCCAAGCATCTGGCCTGCTACGAGTTAGAAAGCCCTGCTGCCGTCTTGGGGGACGGCTTCACTAAACGGACAAAGTCCAAGTGGAGCGAAACCATGGGGCCGACTCTCATCGGCGAGAATTTCTTTAATCCTCTCTACGAAATGATCTACCCCTATTCCCTGACCGATGAGATTTCCAACAGCGGCATGGCCCCGGCCTTGCACGTCGGTCGCATGAACATACCGGTGGAACGAGCAGCCGAATGGAACCATTGGTACGACACTGTTTTCGTTCCCAATTTCGAGAAAGTGCCAGGGATAATCCGAGGCCGACGCTACAAGACGGTTCGGGACGAAGACCCGATGTACTCGGTGGTCTATGAATTAGAGGACGAGATGGCATCGCGATCGCCTGCGTGGAAAGCCCAGATAGCTGCCGATTCTAGGAACCCTGAGATGATAGGGCTCATCACACACGGGTACGGTTCTCCCAGCATCTACAAAAAGACCTTCGAACTCTAAACAGCTATACGCCAAGGACAAGAAAAAGAATGTCTAATCACATGGTAAATGTCGGCAACGTCGAATTGATCTCCCTGAACGACAACCTGCCCGTCAGATCGCCTTTCGTCGCATTCCCGCACACCACCATCGAGGAGTGGAACGAATACCCAGAACTGATGCACGACCATGAGAACGGTAAGCACCGCTGGGGCGCATTGGCCATCCGTTCCTCCGGGAAGTTGATATTGGTAGATACCGGGATGCAGGGCGAGGGTTGCTACCTGTTGGACGACATGAGGAACAAAGGCATCGACCCCGAGGCGGTGGACCTAGTGGTCTTCACCCACGTCCACCCAGACCACGTCGGGTGGAACTACACCGACGGCAAGCCTAACTTTCCCAACGCTCGCTTCCTGGTACCTCAGAAAGATTGGGACTACTGGACCCAGCCCGATATCATCAACACTGTCGAATACGTTGTTCCGCAGGTCCTACCGCTGAAAGAAGAAGGAGTTATGGACCTAATCGACGGGGAATACGAGATAACCCCGGAGCTGACAACTTATCCGACGCCAGGCCACACTCCCGGCCACAACTCCATCCGCGTGACTTCCGACGGTGAACACGCCTTCATCCTCGGCGATGTGGCTCACAGTCCCATCCAAGCCCATCACACCGATTGGTGCCCGGAGTTCGATATCATCCCGGATATGGCTCGCGCCACCCGACATTTGATCATGGACATGCTGGAAGCTGAAGGGACGCTTGTCTCGGCTGGCCACTTCCCAGACCCTGGCTTCGGTCGGTTCGTCCGCGGGGAAGAACGTCGGTATTGGCAAGGGATCTAAATCCAAACCATGCTGTCATCCGAGATTCCAGCCGACTCGCCTGCCTCGCTGCTGTTCCCACAGTTCAAGTCCGAGCTTTATTTGGGAGCGGCCTCGGAGGTTGAGGGACTAAACGAGGACCAGTTGAATTTCGAGTCAGACCGTTGGGGTTGGAGCGGGTGGAGCATCCGCCGTCAGCTCAGCCACATGGCTTCTGGCAACTTCCGTTGGTTCTGGGCAAGGTGGGGCCTTCAGATGTTCCCAAATGGCGTGCCGCCTGGCGTACCCGATCCTGAAGAAACCAAAGCGCTGACAGAGTCTAAGTATGACCGTAGGATGGACGAAGACCTCTACTGGGAAGTTGACGTCCTTCTGGGAAAGCTGCGCCAAGGGATAGGCATCGGGCAGGCCATCCTCTCCAACGAAACTGTGGAGTCGATGAGGAGTAAGGAATTCGAGTTCACCGACCATGGGGCATGGCCGTGGTTCTACGACATCCACGGGTCCGGTCTGAGGCGAGACACTGAGATTCCGACTAAGATCTGGTTCTCTTTGGAGACCATCTTCAACCACCGGTATTACGAGCACATCACCCACCTTTACAACATCCAGCGGATCAAGTTGGCCCAAGGCCTGAGCATAGTGGCCGAGGTTCCCATCAAGGGCTATATGGCGTTGCCCGGCTGGGACCTAAGCACTCCGTAGGAGAATGAAATGCCCAAAGCAAAACTAGTCCGCTTCGACAGCGTGGAACCCCAGAACAAGCGGCCTGGAGTCATCCTGACCAGCCTAGTTGACGGGAACACCGGGTCCACCAAGATTTCAAGCGGCGTAGCCGAGTTCTCCGTCGGAGCCAAGGCGCCCATGCACTACCATGATGCCGAGGAATCGGTTATCGTAATCGAAGGCGAAGGCCTGATGGTCATCAACGGCGAAGAACACATCGTCACACCCAACGACGCCGCGTTCATCTCGCCCGGCGCCTATCACAGTGTCGCGAACCACGGCGACCAACCCTTCAAGATCAGTTGGACCTACGCCAGCACCAACTGGTCAACCACATCAGTGGAGTGAACGGTCATTCCAACTGCCGGATATTGTCGAACCTGATTAGGAAGAACAGGCTGAAGGCCAGAGCAATGGCCCCGCCGATAGCCATAGCGGTGTCGATGCCGACCACGATACCAACTCCGCCGGTTATGGCAGCAAACATGGGAATCAACCCTTGCTCGTAATGCCATACACTGGTCACCCGGCCCCTCAAGTGGTCTGGCACCAATGTCTGTATGAGAGTCTGGTTAGATACTATAAAATTGGTCTGGGAAAAGCCCATAAATAGCATAATTGGCACCGACAGCCATATCCATTGCGACAAGCCCAATATCAGAATCACGGACGAGCCTGACACCAGTGTCACCAGCGTAACAAGACCCTTTCTAGCAAAGAACCCGAAAGACGAGATCATCACAGTCGCTGTTAATCCCCCTGCCCCCATGACAACAACCATAGCGGTGCTCACCCCAGCACCGCTCCTTAATGCCTGTTCGGTGTAGGCGGGCAAAAAGAGCAGCAATGGCATGAAAACCCCGGTCCGAACGAAATTTATCAACATCAGCCGCAGCATCTCTTGGCTTGCGACGATGTACTGGAAACCCTCTTTCAGGTCATCCATTGGAGAGGTTATCCGTCGTTCTGGCTCTGCACGATAGGGCATCTTCATGGGCGCCAACAACAGGATCATCCCAGCGTAAAGGCCCGATTCCGCGAAAAAATTCCATTGGAAGTCTAGGGTCTCAATCAGCACGCCGCTAATTGCTGCCCCTGCCAGCCGCATGGAAGTTACTGCCATGGCGTTCAGCGCCAAGGCGTTGCCCAGATCATCTCTGGGGACGGTGTTAGCCACCAGCGCCTGACGGGTGGGCTGCACGAAGGCATGAGAGATGCCCGACACCATCATGTACCCATAGATGTGCCAGATGCTGTCAATCTTTCCGTTGGCTATCAGGACGCCGAAAGCAATGGCCGATGCGACCATCACGAATTGGATGGCCATTACCAGCTTTCTGCGATCCCACCGGTCGGCCAATACCCCGCCCCATGGTCCCAAGAGCAAGACAGGCAAAGCTCTGACGGCAACGGTCAATATGGAATGAAGTGCCGAGCCGCTGATATCCAGAGCCAACCAGCCAATAGTTATGAACTGGAGCCACTGAGCGCAGTTGCCAAACAAATTGCCTGTCCACAGATAACGGTAATTGACGTTCTTCTGCAGGGAAGAAAAGGTTCTGGCTCTACCGGAAGGTGGCCGGTATAAAGCACTTGGGGTTGATGGGCCGGAGCTTTGAGGCGGTTCTAGACGCAAATTTAAGGGTTATAAGGCTCCTGGTTTGAGATAGGGCCATCAAATATCCTAGTACCACCATTCCCCTGAAGCAAGCAGCATCGGCCGGTTAACTCTTCCGTGGTGGCTGGTTATTGGTTAAACTAGGCGCGCCTTGCACTTCTACATGCCTGTGGTAACCTTCCTTTAAACGGTAAGAGAATGAAATTCGGTCTGTTTCAGTCGGTGCAACTGCCCAACCCCAAGGAACAAGTTAGATATTACAAAGAGGCTATGGCCCAGGTGCGCCATGCTGAACAACTCGGATTCGAATCGGTGTGGATTACCGAGCACCATTTCTCGCGTCACGGCATAGTCTCAGCCACCCTGTCATTGCTGGCATATCTAGCTGGGGTCACCGAGAAGATCCGTTTGGGCACCGGCGTCACGGTTATACCCTTCCACAACCCCATCCAGCTGGCAGAGCAAGCGGCGACTGTGGACCTGCTAAGCGACGGCAGGTTGGACTTCGGAGCCGGTCGGGGCTTCCAATGGGGCGAGTTCCACAAGTTCAACATACCCATGGAAGAGGCCAGCAGGAGGTTCGAGGAGACCATGGATGTCTTGACTAAGGCCTGGACTTCCACAGAACCATTTGACCACGCTGGAGAGTTCTGGCAGTTCAACGATATGACCGTCCATCCACGGCCAGTCCAACTGCCCCATCCCCCCATCTTCGTGGCTGCATCCAGCGAGGCCAGCGTCAACCGCGTCGCCACCAACGACTGGAACCTGTTAATCGGCCAGGGCGAGCCGTTCGATCAAGTTGCGCAGCAGACCGAGAACTACAAAGTGGCATTGAGCAAATCTGGGAACACCTATAATAACGACCGGGTAGTCGTGGCCCGGGCGATGTACACGGCTTCCAGTGTTGCCAAATCGCGCCAGGACACGAAAGCGCCATTCATGTGGTTCAAGCAGACCGGCCAAGAGGTCGGCGCACCCCGGGACAACAACGTCGAGTTGCTACCAGACGAATACCAAGCCTACCGTGGGCGATTCGCCAGGGACGTTACTTTCGACTTCGACGCTATGTACGACAATGTTGCTCTGTTCGGCACGCCAGACGTCATAACAGAGCGTATCCAGAACCTACAGAAGTCAGGCGTAGAGAAAATCATATTTTTCATTAACTACGGGGGCATTGACCACCAGAAAGTGCTGGACTCTTTAGACCTCTTCTCCAAAGAGGTCATGCCTCACTTCCAGGACTAGATAGCTGATCAGTCCCGATAATTCACGAATTGCAAGGGCTGAGTATTCTTCATATCTTTGATGAAGGCGATGACGGCTTGAAGCTCGTCCCGTTTCTTGGCGGTGACCCTAAGTTCGTTACCCTGGATTGCCAACTGGGCCTTCATCTTAGCTGACTTCACTTCTTTACTGATCTTGCGGCCGAGTTCGCCGTCAATCCCTTGTTTTATGGAAACCGTCTCCCGCAAACTGCTGCCTGCCGCGTCCTGTGGTTGACCGAAATCCAATGCCCCAAGCTCCACCTTGCGCATTGCCAAATACTTCTTAAGCAACTCTTCAACCTGAGTCATCTTCATACTGTCGTCGGCAGTTAAAGTCAGCATGTCATCAGAACGGACGATGGCGCATTTCGTGTTTGCAAGATCGAACCGCTGCTTGATCTCTCGTTCAACGCCGTTCAGCGCGTTATCAACTTCGGCTAGGTCTGTCCGGGATACCACATCAAATGAGGGCATATAAATAATGCTCCTTGGTTAACTGAATCGGCAGTTTATCGTAACCATGATACAACAGGGTTTTGAGACATTGAGCCTTCGTCAACCAGGTGCTACAATCTTAGGTGCTTTGTACCACGGCTTTCATACACGTTTGTTCAACGTTCCCCGATAGCTCAGCGGTAGAGCGGGCGGCTGTTAACCGCTAGGTCGTAGGTTCGAATCCTACTCGGGGAGCCAGCTACTATCCTCCTTAAACGGTCTCCCCAGCTAGTATTGATCGATATCTAATATTAAACCCATCAGATCTTAAGATGTCTTGACGGATTCTTTTTGGAGAATTTTGATTCGTCTGCTACACCTCAAACTCAAAAAAGGACCTGTCTCATG
>CAJWGH010000073.1 GCA_913031095.1 uncultured Chloroflexota bacterium
CTGACGGGTGGGAGAGCAAAGACCCCCTGGGAGTAATTACAATCAAAAAAGGCCTTCTCTTGTGAGAGGGCCTTTTTTATAGTGGCTGTACTACTTATTCGTAAGGCCGAAGTTCCAGCTCATGAAGGGCTGGGATGACCTCTTTACCCAGAAGCTCGATCGACCGCATTGTGTCCTCGTGCTTCATGGCGCCTTCGTTTCCGTAGATGTGAACGTATCCCGGACTCAGGCGGTTGATGATCTCCGTGAACTTCCTGGTAACGGTCTCTGGGCTGCCAACTATGATGTTGTTGACTGCTTGCAGTTCATCGTAGGTCGTAGGGTTACCGAACTCAGAGGCTCCAGTGCCGAGGGCAGGGCGGGCCCGTTTTACCTCAACAGCGCGGCGGGACTGGTAGCCGGGAGGGTCATTGTGCTCTCTGGGTCCTTTCTGTCGGTGGTCAGCTGTCCACATGAACTCGCGGCCAATCTCTATGGCCTTCTCATCGGTGTCCGCCACTAAACAGCGTAACAGATACCCGAAATGCTCAGGACCGGCCTTGTAGCCAGTGTCTCTGGCGGTATCTATGTATATCTGTTTCAGCCACTCAGTGGTGTCAACCAGAGCGCCCAAGTTCATGTATGGGTGGCCGTGTTGGGCCGCCCACACGACGCTCTCGGGACTACCAGTGCCGGGAAACCAGATATCGGGCCGGGGGCTCTGCATGGGCTTGACCCAAGGATTTACGACTCGGTACTTGAAATACTGCCCCTCGTGCCGGAAGGGGCCGTCATCGGTCCAGCATTTGATAATCAGGTCGTGGGCTTCCTGAAACCTCGCGAAGTTCTCGGTGGGGTCCTGTCCCGATAACAAGGTCTCAACTGCTGTCCCCCGGACGAAACCAGAGATGATTCTGCCACCGGAGTAGCAGTCGAGCATTGCAATCTCTTCGGCCATGCGGATGGGGTCTCCGACTGAGATTACGTTTCCCAAGATGGCGATCTTGACATTCTTGGTGAGTTTTGAGATTACGGCCGCATCCAGGTTAACAGCCGGTTTCATGCACCAGTATGAGGCGTGGTGCTCGTTGCTCATGATTCCGTCAAACCCGACTTCATCAGCCAATTGATATTGTTCGTGGTAATTGTTGTACAGGACCGAAGCCTTTGCGGGATCGAAGTAAGAGTTCGGGAAGCCAAGGCGGCCCGAGTCATACTTTTCTAAGTCATCATTGCCTACGTGGCCGTAGGGCTGTTCGGAGAACCAATAGATCTCGGGATGTTTAGTGGGTCGCTTTAGCTGGTCAACCATTCGCTTCTCCTCTGGCTCCCGGTGAATGAGGCACCAGGGCATCGTTAGGGATATTCGGTCAATTATCTAACGCAAAGACAAGGGGTAAAACTGGGCTACTTGGTAGCAGATAGCCCCAAGTTTATGCTGATACCGAGGATTATAGTCAATGTGAATTATAGTGGCAACTATATATTCATTTAGTGTTGTCGGATTGGATCGGAGATGTTAATAATGGTGGACAGAACCGTGATTCTATGGAGAAACAAGTTATGGGACTAACATTAGGCGAAGCTAAGCGGATGGTGGATGCGGCGATAGTAGAGGCCGAACGCATCGGAATCAAGTTAAGTGTTTCGGTCTGTGACTCTGGTGGGCATCTGCTTGCATTCAATCGGATGGAAGGCGCAATCTTCATAAGTGCCGTGGCTGCGCAGGGCAAAGCGGTTGGAGCGGTGGGATTCGGCCGGGATAGCGGCGCGATTCCAGGAGATTCGCCGGTGATTCAAGCGATAATGGCAACCCAAGGAGGGAGGATAATCCCAGCACAAGGTGCTTTGCCTATCGTCAGGGACGGCGAGATTGTCGGGGCGATCGGTGGCAGTGGCGGCACTGCTCAACAGGATGAGGATTGTGCGAGAGTGGGCCTAGCCGCTCTTTAACCGCTTGTTGTTCCAGCGGAAGAGGGTAAAAGGCGGGTGGTCCGCTTAGCGGCGGGCCCGTTTGAGGTTTTGTTTCAGGCCGTTACGTTTGCGGGCTTCTGAATTGACACGTGCCACGAACTCTTCGGTCGTCTCTACAGGTTTCTCTTTCTTGACCCTGGGCTTGGACCGGACCATGGTTGTGCTCCTTCTGTCCCGAGGACAGGAATGTTTTCTAAATGGTGGATGGCTATCTCCCGCGCCGTACGGAAGAAATCACCCGCTAATCATACACCAAACGGCGGTTTGATTCCTGGTTGGCCGCCTGAATCAAACAAAACGTGAGCCCCGATCCGATCGGGGCTCACGTTTCCATGGTTGGACTTTGGAAAGTCTAGTTAGGAGTGACCGCGATCGAACGAATCTCCCCGAACTCTTTCTGGAGCTTAGTCCAGTTGTCTCCGGCATCGGTGCTGACGTACACATAGCCGAAGAGGGTGGCTGCAACAACTACGTTGGGTATCTCGGGATTGTTGCCCAACCAGTAGACGACGGAATTGGGTTCGACTGGAAGATTTACAGGGGCCCAGGACTTGCCGCCGTCCTGGGTGCGCTGCACGCAGCCGACCACACCAGGAATGAAGTCGCCGTTGCCGACGAACATCACGTCGGGATTGTCGGGTTTGACAATCATACCCCTGCAGTAGGATCGGACATCTTCAGGATTAAACTTGGGGAAGTAGTGGTAGTCCCAGCTTTCGCCTTCATCCTTACTGGTTGCGAAACCGAAAGGACTGGTGCAATACACGGCAGAATCGGTGACGGCCATGCCGTGGATGTCGCCGTGGAAAGGGTCCGGTCCTAAATCAGGCATGTGCACCCAGTTGTCGCCACCGTCCAGGCTCTTGTAGACCCCATCAACCTCGATGCCGGCCCAGATGGTGTTGCTGTCCCGGTGGTCAACGACCATGTTGGTAGTGCGGGGTGTCCCGATAGGGCATTCTAAGGTTACACCCATCGATAGTTTGTCCCAGGTCTTGCCGCCGTCGCGGGAGCGGAAGCCCTCGGGGCGAGTGCCGGCAAAGATAGTGTCTGTATTGGCCGGGTCTACGGCTACCGACCAGACCTGCAGGTCTCCGATGGGGGAGTCAACACCCGACCAATTGAGGCCATTATCGTCGCTGCGGAACAGTCCTAGGCCATCGGTACCGGCCAGGATGCGGTGCGGGTCGTCTGGGTAGGTGCGGAGCGCCCTGATGCTGCACTCCGAAGGGATCGGGTTACGAATCTTAGTCCAGGTTTCACCGCTGTCCCCGCTAACGTTCATCCCTTGACCGATAGTGCCGACCAAGATCGTGAAATTGTCTGCCATGATGCTTCCTCCTAAATTTGGTGGTTAAATCTGGAGTTTGCCGCCGGAGATAATGTTGGGCATATAATAGCTCCGGCGCATAGAAAATGCCAGTGCTTGGCCGTATCGGACCCACTAATAATTGGGCATTGGGTGATTCTACTGCCTCTTTATTATCGCCGGTCAAGTCGTTGACACCGGCCAATCGACCGAAGCAAAATGGGTTACTATTAACACCACTACTTGGGGGAGGATTGATATGGCTCAGGCACAAGTCGCCAATTACACGATGGAGGCGTTCGTTGAGGACGTGAACGAGGTTTTCCGGACCATCGAAGACCCTCATATTCAAGCCAAGACGGTTTCGGAACACCTGGAGGTTCTTTTGGCAGTTCCAGGTTGGTTAGAAGAGAAACTGGAGTTGGAGGAAGAAGGCGGTTTTGGACGCTTTTCCCTTCATCTAGATGAAGAGTCCGGGCATCCTGGCAACGGCTGGTGGCTGATGGCTTCGGTGCAGAAACCTGGCCAGGACAACCTTCCCCACGATCACGGCCTGACCTGGGTCGTCTACGGCGTCTACCAAGGCGAGATTCAACAGCGTAAGTGGCGTTGGGCATTCCCTGGCGAGGGCGTAGATAAAGCCCAGATCGTCGAGCACGGCAGATTCCTACAGAAAAACGGCGCAGCCGCTTACTTCATGCCGGGTGAAATACACGACACTTTGAACACCAAAGAAGAAGGGCGCACGCTGGTCGTCCGCTTGGAATCACAAAAACTGGACCGCGTAACACGCTTCCAGTACAACCCTGAAGAAGGGACCATGAAGGTGATGGACCGGTAGAACCAAACTACAGACTTGTTATGAAAATAGCTCCCGGCATCGGCCGGGGGCTATTTTTATCTCGACAACGATAAAGCCTGTTTGATTACTTTCCTGCTATCTCCGCCCGCAATTTCTCCGTAGCAGCCACGTCTAACACCAGCGTTATTTCATCCACTACAACACCATACTCTCGGCGCACGTACTCTGTGGACAGTTTCTCTTGCTCTACGTCATCTGCGACGGCGTGCATGTCCCGTTCTAGAGGGTTTCCGTATCCGCCAGCTCCTGCTTGGACCACCCGGTATAGATCGCCCTTCTTCAGTTGGCGAAGGGTCTTGCCCGGGAGTTTTTCTTCTTGGTCGGTTCCAGGGTTCAGATAGTTCTCAGTAGGAGTGCCAGGCTTGCCGCCGAGCACGCCCCAGGGAGTGAAGTCGGTGCGGTCGGAGCGCAACTGGAACGTGGCGTCCTCGGCTAAGAGCCGGAATTCGCGCTGGATACCCAGACCTCCCCTATATTTGCCAGCGCCGCCGGTGTCGGGGACAAAACCGTAACGTTCCACAAGCAAAGGTTGTTCCGATTCGATGCTCTCGATAGGTGTGTTGGCCATGTTTAAGATGGGTGCGGCCAACCCGTCAGCTCCGTCCAAGGCTGGTCCGCCGCCGCGAGGGCCATCATTAGCAAACTCCAGGTAGACCCAGGCTTTGCGGTTGGGGTGATAGCCACCCCAGCTGACGCCAATCTCGCCTCCGCCCCAGGCAGCTGGTACCTTGCCGGGCATAGCCTGTGCCATTGCCCCGAAAATGGTCTGGCAGATACGGAAACCCGCGAGGCCTCTGGCTGCTACAGGCGCTGGGTGCTGCGGATTAACGAAGCAACCTTCCGGGGCTGTGATGTTGAAGGGCCGGAAGAATCCGCTGTTGGATTGGATGGCAGGGTCGATGAGGCATTTCATCACGGCATATACGTTAGACTTTGTGTAAGCGAAGTTAGGGTTGATGGAGCCCTTGGCCTGAGGCGAGGTTCCCTCAAAGTCGACGAAAAACTCATCACCAGAGATCTTCACCTTGGCGTGAATCTTTATAGGCTGCGGGTCGATGCCGTCGTTGTCTATGTAATCGGTAAACTCCCACTCCCCCTGGGGTAATTGCTCAATCTCGGCCCTGGTCAACCTCTCGGTGGTATCCAATATATCGGTCATGTAGCTCTTGAGTTCTTCAAGACCGTAGTCGTCCACGAGTCGCAGCAAATCCCGCTCACCAAACCGGACAGCTGCCAGCAGCGCTTGTACGTCGCCGAGCACTTTGTCTGGTACTCGGACGTTCTTCTCGAGTATGCGCCATACGGCCTGGTTTAGCTCACCTTTGGCGTAGAGCTTCAGAGGCGGCAGGATCAGACCTTCCTGAAAGATCTCAGTGTTGTCGCAAGCATTGCCCCCGGCAACGCGCCCGCCGATGTCGGTTTGGTGACCTATACAACAGCTCCAGCCCACAAGCACTTCGTTTTTGAAGATGGGCTTGAACAGGAAGATATCAGGCAAGTGGCTCGCGCCCTCGTATGGGTCGTTATTGGCGAATATATCTCCTGGTTGCACGTCATCGCCAAAGGCGGTCATCACGCCTTCCAGCGCCGGGGCCATGGAACCCAGGTGGGGCGGCAGTGTCAGTCCCTGGGCCACCTGCTGTCCCTCGGCGTTGAACAACGATGTCGAAAAATCCATGCCGTGTTTGATCACTGCAGACCTTGCCGTTCGAACCACGGTTAACGCCATAGTGTCGGCGATGCTCATCAGCGCATTCTTGATGACTTCTCTGGTGACCGGGTCAGTAACCTGTTGCATCAGATATTCCTTTGGTTGCCTTTAGTTTATCGTTTCTACAAGGCCGCAAAATGGTTTGAAAACCCGCCTCTGCGGATAATTTCGGTTATTTG
>CAJWGH010000074.1 GCA_913031095.1 uncultured Chloroflexota bacterium
ACAACTCTAGGCAACCGTCGATTACGCCCACAGGGTCTAATACACCAGCGCCCTCCAGAAGCTTTTCTACCATGGAGCGCACTCCGGGTTGCTGAATGTTGCTGATCTGGTCTGCCACGAAGTTCACACGTTCCACCAAGCTTCCGCTGTCGATCCATTCTTCGCCGGTGTGCCAGCCTTCCACGGACGGTGGGTTAAGCAGGTCCTGACCCATGTAGCGGCAACCTAGCGCCACCTCGAAGATGCCGCGCTTGGGAAATTTGAAATCGCCCAACAAGTGCAGCGTCCCAACCACCACTTCAGCAGGGCTTTTCACTTTGGCGAACCGAGCTTGGTCCGACTTGAAGAAGTCTGAGTTGAACAAAACGCTGAGCATTGACCGTATGTCGTACCCCGACCGGAAATACTCTTCTTCCAGAATCTTGATGGCTTCAGGATCCCCTGGTGGAGTGTGCTGCCAGGCAGCCACTTGCGGCTCGTCGGCCACGAAGAAATTGTATAGGTGTCTAGACAAGAATCGGGCGGTGGCCCGTTGTTGGACGATGATGTCTATAATGTCTTCGCCGTTGAAGTTGCCTGTGTGCCCCATGAACGTTTTTTCATCTTCATCATGGTCTTCCGGCACGTATCGGAATAGCCAGGGTGTCTTACCGAAGGGAATAGACGCGACATTGTCGTCGTCGATAGTCCAGCCAGTGAAAGCTCGGGCAGCGTTCCTCACGTCTTCTTCTGAATAATTCTCCTGGCCGTCCATGCCTACGCCCATTGAGAACAGTTCCAGGAGTTCCCGTCCCCAGTTTTCGTTGGGGGTGCCTTTGTGGTTGAAATTATTGTCCAACCAGAAGATCATGGCCGGATCTTTGGCTAGGTGCAGTAGTAAGTCGCGGAAATTACTCAGACCGTGCTGGCGGAAAAGGTCTATCTGGTTGAGCATGGTCTTTTCGTGGAGAACCTTTGCCAGTCCAGTGGCGAACACCTGGTGCCAGAACAGGGCTATCTTCTCCTGAAGGGGGCGCGTTCCGGCGTAGGCGTTCATCCGGTATACGGATTCGGTTAGAGCGCCTTCAATGTTCCGGCTCTCTTTCCAGTCGATATAGTAACGTTCCAAGACGTCTTCTTCGATGGTTGGTTGTTGCTCAGGGTGGAGCAGTTCGTCCACGGTAGCTTCATATTCGATTTGGCCGTATCGGTCTAGCTCCTGGAAAGTAGCCCCGAAGCCCGCCCGGCGTAGCAGATGTGCCAACAGTGGTTTATCCGTCCCTGGCATTCTTAGGATCTCCTGACCGATTATATGAAGTCCAGTTGCTCGAAGTTTCCACCGACTATGGGGTTGGCGTCCAGTCCAAGCCACCGTTCGGCCACGGTGCCATAGATGCCGCGGAAGTCGATGTTGTACTTTAGGTCACCTTCTTCCAGGTCTTCTCCTCGCATGGATGGGAACTCGCTATAGATCCCACCCTTAACAGGATCGCCGATAGCCATGGCAAGGCCGCCGGCGCCGTGGTCGGTTCCTGACCCATTGTCTTTGACCCTCCTTCCAAACTCGGTGAACAAGTAAATCAGAACATTGTCCGAGGTGTCATGGTAAGTTAAGTCAGCGTAAAAATCGTCGATGGCCTGGGACAAATGCTCCAGCAGGATGCCGTGCACCGGCCCCTGGTTGGCGTGGGTGTCGTAGCCCGGTTGCTGAGTGTAGAAGACACGTGTGCCAAGATTGGCCGTCAGCACCTTAGCGATGCCTTGAAGGTTGCGCCCGATAGTTGAATCGGCATACTCAACGTTAGATTGGTATTGGTTTGGAACCGCCTTTAGGATATCGGCGCCCTTTAGGGCGTCCAGCCCAGTGGAGCCTAGGTAGTCCATCACATGGCCGGTGCCCACGATGGGCGAATACATGCGTGAGAAAAGTTCTAGGGCCTGAGTGCGCTCTTGTACGTCTGATATCCCAGTCAATACCCCGTACGTCTCCAGCATAGCCACCGAGGCGACAGGCACGCCGGTTAGGGCCATTGCCCGAGGTAGACCGCGGCCAAAATTAACGCCGGTCAGTACGTTTTCCGCCATGGGATCTAGGTCGCGGATGGCCCGACCGAGCCAGCCTTCAGTGCCGACTTTTTCTGGCTCGCATGTGTGCCAAATATCCATGGATCGGAAATGGGAGCGGTTGGGCCCAGGGTAGCCTATGCCGTTAATTACTGCGACTTTGCCTTGGTCGTAGAGGCTCTTCATCTCAATGAGAGCTGGATTAAAGGCCAGTTCATCGCTGATGGGCAGTACTTTATCTTGTGATATTCCGACTGTTTTGCGACTGTCGTAGTAGAGCGGGTCTTGGTACGGGATGACAGTGTTGATGTAATCGTTGCCGCCGGTCAACTGGACCACCACCAAGACAGGGTCCTTATTGATAGAGGTCAATCTGATGCCTCCTGGTCTGCTGTTGGTCCGATTTTACTAGGATATATTCAGCATTACAAAGGGCCGATAGTCCAGGTTTCGTCTCGTCCCTAACTTTCCAGCTGCTCGGCTAACTCCTCAGGCGTCGTCACCGGCAGTTGACATGCATAGTTCTGGCAGACGTAAGCCGTGGGTTTGCCTTCGACCATGCCGCGGGACTCTAGCAATGGCAGCCCGTGTTCGCCATCGTTACCAGCACCAACTAATACTTTATTGGGGTGGAAGTTTCCGTTGATGACTTGGAGAAGCGCGGCGGTATTGGGATCGTCATGTGGACCGATGATGACCACCTCTTTGGGAATACTCACATAGAAGTCCAGGGCAGCCAACCAGTGTCCGGTACCAGCCGGAGCGCGTCCCATCAATTCTTTGAGTGTCCTTAGAGGAGTTGCGGCCTTTAACCGGTATTCCTCATTGCCGGTGATCACAGCGAGCTTGAGGAGTACGTCTGTGGCGACAGAACCGCCGCATGGTTGCGCATTGTCCAAGACATCCCTGGGTCTGACCACCAATTTTTCATGGTCGTTGCCGGTGTCATAGAAGCCGCCCACACCATCGTCCCAGAACAGCTTGATCATGTGGTCGGCCAGATCGACCGACGCCGTTAACCACCGCTGGTCGAAAGTAGCTTCATACAGAGCCAACAACCCGTCCGCGACGAAAGAATAATCTTCTAAGAAGCCTGGTAGTTTGGCTTGGCCAGCGCGATATGTCCGCAACAATCTTCTATCCGGCCGCATAGTCTCAAGCAAGAAACTGGCATTCTCGATAGCGGCCTCCAGATAGTCTTGGCGGTTCAGAGCGGCTCCGGCCTCTGCGAAACTCCGAAGCATCATCCCGTTCCAGGAGGCCAAGACCTTGTCATCCAGCAGAGGATGGACTCGTTTCTCACGTTCTTCCAGCAAAGCTTTTTTGCCCCGGTGGACGACATCGATTAGCCGTTCTAGGCTGATGCCTTGTTGCTGAGCATAATCCGAGGCCTTTTGCTTGATGTTCAAGATGTTGCTGCCTTCGAAATTGCCCCCTTGGGTGACGCCGAAGAACCCGCTGAATATCCCGGCCTCGTCGCCCAAAACTGATTCGATCTCTGCGAGTGTCCAGACGAAAAACTTGCCCTCTTCGCCTTCGCTGTCAGCGTCGGTAGCAGAATAGAAGCCACCTTCTGGACCGGTCATCTCCCGCAGGATGTAATCCAGTGTCTCCTCGGCTATTCGGCGGTACATGCCACGACCGGTGGCCTGGTGGGCGTGGAGATAAAGCCTCGACAGGAGGGCGTTGTCATAGAGCATCTTCTCGAAGTGGGGAACCAGCCAGTAGGCATCGGTAGAGTAACGTGCAAACCCTCCGGCAATCTGATCGTAAATGCCGCCTCGAGCCATCTTTTCCAAGGTCAGATCCACCATTTCTAGGGCCTTGTCGTTGTAACCGTGGCGGTAATATCGGAGGAGCACCTCGAGGTTCATCGCCTGAGGGAACTTGGGAGCTGTGCCGTGGCCGCCGTTCTGGTAGTCGAAGTTGGTGGCTAACACAGTATATGCTTGGTGTAGGGTCTCAACTGACACCGGCGTATCGCCCTTGGGCATCTGGCCAGTGCGTCCCAACTGTTCGGTGATTTGATTTGTGACCCGCTCGATCTCACTTCGGCTGTCTCGGTAGGAGCGAGCCACGGACTCAAGCAGCCGTGGGAATCCGGGCATGTTGAACCGATCTACCGGTGGGAAATAAGTACCGCCGTAAAAGGGTTTCCCCTCCGGTGTGAGGAAGACTGTCATGGGCCAACCGCCGCTACCAGTTAACATCTGCACTGCTTCCATATAGACCGCGTCTAAATCAGGACGTTCTTCCCGGTCCACCTTGATACTGATGAAGTATTCGTTCATCAACAAAGCGGTTGCCTCGTCCTCGAACGACTCCCGCTCCATGACGTGGCACCAATGGCAGGCTGAGTATCCGATACTGAGCAGTATGGGCTTGTCCTCTTCTTTGGATCGTTGTAGCGCCTCCTCTCCCCATGGATACCAGTCCACTGGGTTGTTTGCGTGCTGCAAAAGGTAAGGGCTGGTTTCGCTGGCCAGTCGATTGGGCATGGTGCACCTTTGTTGAAGCTATACAGAGCGGCGGTGAGATTGCTGGAGCTTATTGTTAGGTGGATAACTAGAGAATGCTAGGGTCTTTGGTGGTTATGCTAGAGTCTTCCTGGCACTCGATGTTAGAAGCGCTATTCTGCAGTGCCTGTCGGGATCTGAGACTCCTCGACCAACCGCGAGATGAAATCCGCTAAGGGCATGGCTCCTAGGTCTTCGCCGTCTCGGTGTCGTACGGCTACTGCGCCTGCCTCCTGCTCACGATCACCCGCCACAAGCATGTAGGGCACTTTTTGCATCTGGGCGGTGCGAATCTTCTGGTTCATGCGCTCGCCACGGGTATCTACTTCGGTCCTGAATCCAGCAGATTCTAGTTTTGACGAGACCGATTCGCAGTATTCGATATGGCGGTCGGCGATGGGAATCAACACCGCTTGGACCGGGGCCAGCCACAGTGGGAATGCCCCACCATAGTGCTCTATGAGCACCCCCAGGAACCGCTCCATGGAGCCCAGAATTGCACGATGGACCATGTAGGGTTGACTGCGGCCTCCTTCGGAGTCCTGGTAGGTCAGGTCGAACCGTTGGGGCAGGTTGAAGTCGAACTGCACGGTGGTGCACTGCCAGCCGCGGCCCAGGGCGTCGGTGATGTTGATGTCGATTTTTGGGCCATAGAACGCTCCTCCACCATCATCGATTGTGAAAGGCAATCCCCGTTTTTCCAGAGCGCGCTGCAGCGAAGTTGTGGCATGCTCCCACATATCCGAATCGCCCACGTATTTCTCGGGACGAGTCGACAGCGCTATGGAGAACTCCTTGAACCCGAATGCGTCCAATAACTCGAAGGTTAGTTCCAAAACCCCGCCGACCTCGCCTTCCACCTGGTCGGGCGTACAGAAGATGTGGGCGTCGTCTTGGGTGAAACCGCGCACTCTCATCAGTCCGTGGAGCACTCCGCTACGTTCGTAGCGGTAGACTGTGCCCAGCTCAGCGAACCGAAGAGGCAGTTCGCGGTAGCTGTGTAGTGCATTCTTGAATATGGAGATGTGAAATGGGCAGTTCATGGGTTTCAGGTAATACTGCTGCTCGTCCACTTCTACAGGTGCGTACATATTCTCTTGGTAGAAGTCCAGGTGTCCGCTGGTCTCCCACAGCTGGGCCCGGCCGATATGGGGCGAGTAGACAACGTCGTACCCTAAACGATAGTGGAGATTCTTCCAGTAGTCCTCCACCAGGGACCGGATACGACCACCCTTGGGATGCCAGACGATCAGGCCAGGGCCGATTTCGTCGTGGACGCTGAAAAGGTTCAGTTGGCGGCCTAGGGTCCGGTGGTCTCGGCGCTCGGCCTCTTCCAGCCTCTGCAGATGATCTGCCAAACCGGCATCAGATTCGAAGGCTGTCCCGTAGATA
>CAJWGH010000075.1 GCA_913031095.1 uncultured Chloroflexota bacterium
ACTCCGATAGTTGACTGATACAGACTACAGGTCTTCTGGGGGAAGAAATGCGTTAGGGACGATGGCGCTGCCCTGCCCTACTCCCGTGGTGTCGCCCTTCTGGTTTTTCACCTCAATGCCTACAGAAATGCGGCTGCCGTTAGCCTCCCTTGAGGCGCCGGTCACTTTACCAGTGAAGGTGATGGTATCACCAGGACGAACCGGTCTCAGGAACCTGAGGTCCACCGTGCCCGTGTGGTTAAACACGTCTGGACCGAAATGTCTGCGCAGCATCTCTATGGCGAACGTAAGGGACATGCGCCCCGACGCCACGGTTCCCTCGGTGCCCAAAACTTCTTTGGCGGCATGTTCGTCGGTAAACTGCGAGGGGCCGGTGTTGCCCGCGCTACCCTCAAATAGATTGATTGCATCCTGAGTCAACTCTTTGACCAGGGGTGTTATCTCGTCGCCCTCTTCGTAACTTCTGATTACCCGCCCCATTTCTTGCCCACCTCCGACGGCTGCTTCAGTTCATGAGTGATAACCCTGTCAATCAACCTGCCGTCTTCATCCACCGACACTGCCTCGGTGACGATATAGTTCTTGCCCCTTCTCAGGTATTTGTCGGCGATCCAGGCGGTCACGGTCAACCGCTTGCCCGCCAAAGGGGGATTGTAGCAGTGGAACGCACACCGGGCGTTGACGGACCCAGCGTCAGTGTACCGGTTGTTGTATTGGCGTACGTCCACTTTGTGCGCGATGGTCGGGAAGCTGGCCCCCGGATCCATCACTCCCTTCCGGTAGGCGTCGATCATCTCTTGGGTCAACAGGTATTCGAATTTGTCAAAGGTCTCGCCGACTTCCAATGCGTTCCAGTCCAACTCGATCCGGTCATCAACTTCGGCCATATCGAAGGCATCCTTTCTGAAGAATTTTCCATACCAAGCCTGCGCATTATACATATTGCCAGAGGCTGATTAGCTCGATCGTGAAACGTTATACCTCGCTAAGACTCCCAACAACGGAGCCGAATCCAAGTTCTGGCTTGACAGATCGAACCATGTTAGAGGCGGAAGGTTATCAGGGAGTCGGGCCAACTCACGGCCTAGGAAGCCCCAAATTATCCCGCAAAGTACCTTCCGAGTATCCTTCGCGGAACAAACCACGGCTTTGGAGCACTGGAACCACTTGGCTTACAAAGTCTTCGTAAGCGCCCGGCATGTGGGTAGCGGCCAAAACGAACCCATCGCAGGCATCGGATCGGAACCAGAACTCCATCTGGTCCGCTACCTGGGAAGGAGTGCCTGTGAACAGCGGAAGTTCTCGGAGCGTTCCCCGGCCCGACCACTGGATAAAATCATTGACACTTGGGTTGGCCGTGCCGCTCAATTCGGTCACGCGGTCGAGGAAGCCGCGGAGACCGGTCATGGACGCTAGTATCTCGTCGGACAGTGGTTCGTGGGCCGGATGCTGGGAAAAGTCGTAGTTAAATACCTCGGAGAGCAGCGCCAGCGAATCGGTCTGGTTGGCTAGATTGTCAATCTCCTCCAACTTACTCCGAGCGTCTTCTTCGGTCTCGCCGACCACAACGTACACCGCTGGGGCAATCCTGACCGAGTCGGGGTCCCTACCGGCAGACTGCGCTCGCTGACGCAGGTCATCTCGGTAGGCTTTACAGGCCTCGGGCGTTGGGTAGATTACGAACAACAACTCCCCCCAACGAGCAGCGAACTCTCTACCCCGTTCGGACTGGCCTGCCTGGACCAACACTGGATGGCCCTGAGGCGACCTGGGAACTGTCAGTGGACCCCGAACCTGGAACCACTCTCCCGAATAGTCGACCCGGTGAACCTTCTCTGCGTCGGCGAACCGCCCGGTCTGTTTGTCCAGAACCACCGCGCCATCTTCCCAAGAGTCCCAAAGCTGAGCCGTGGCCTGCATGAACTCATCAGCCACGTCGTATCGGTCGTCGTGCTCCAGGAGTTTTTGCACACCGAAATTCTGCGCTTCTGAGTCGTTGAGGGAGGTCACCACATTCCAGGCGACACGTCCATTGGTGAAGTGGTCCAGTGAGGAGAACAGACGGGCGACGTGAAATGGCGAGAAGTAGGTCGTGGAGTATGTGGCGCCAAGCCCTAGATGTTTGGTAGCCAAGCCCATAGCGGTGATGACGGGCACCAAGTCCAACTTGACCACCCGTATGCCGTTCTCGACGGCGTCCTCAAATGAGTCCCCAAAGCGGCTAGGCATGGCCAGACGGTCATCTATGAAAGCCAAGTGGAATTTGCCTCGCTCCAGAGTAGCGGCGATGTTCTGGTAGAACTCCAGGTCCATGAACCCCGAATCGGTCTTCGGATGACGCCATGAGCCGGTGTAGTTGGAGCAGTTGGATGCCTGTAGAAATGCTACCAACATCATATGTCTCTCTGAATCATTGAGCATCCGTTGCCCCCCTCCAAGCGATCGTTTCATCAGGTCAGATATTTCGCGCCGAGGACACTGGGGCAGGACGGGCAGGAGGTCTGGCTGTAAGCACGAGCAAACTGCATGCTAGTGCCAGGCCTCCAAACAATATGAACACGAAGGAGTAGGTGCCACGGCTGTCAAAAAATATCCCCGCTAGCAGCGGCCCAGTCGCCTGGCCCAACAGAACTCCCGTCTCGCTGACTCCCCGAATTCGGCCCAATGAGTTCCGGCCATAGTAATCAGCATACAGGATAGAGATTATGACGTTCGAACCCGACGATACAGCACCTATCAGACCAGCTGCCACCAGTGCCTTAGCCGCACTGTCCACTGTCAAAAGGTAAAGAGTGCTAACGCCTAGAATCACGAATACCACGGAATATGCCCGGCGGGCCTGCATCTTTTCCAAGACCCACCCCCAGACCACGCTGCCAAAGGCAGCCACCAACCAACTAAAGCTAATGGCTACGGCAGCAAAGGTTAGAGTCAGTCCTTGATCACGGTAGTAGGCCCCGATATGCACGTTTGTCCCGGTATTAACGCAAAACATCGCCATGCCCATGAAGAACAGTATCCAGAAGGCCTTGGTTTTCATAGCTTCGGCGAGAGACCACGATTCTTCATCCGACGAACCTGTCATCACCTCGGCTTGTTTAGGGGATTCTTCATCCCTGGTTGGGTGGGCGTTGTCGGGAAGCAAGCCCATATCTTCAGGACGCTCCACTACGAGAAAAAGACACGGCGCTAATGACACTCCGAACACGACCAATCCGATGGTGATCCAGGCGGTTTTCATTCCAAAGTGGTCGATCATTTGGGCCGACAACATGGTGAAGACCAGCCCACCAATGGCACCCCAAAAGAAGATTACACCGATAGCCCGACCTCTCTTTGCGATGAACCATCGGGCCGACACTGTGCTGGCGCCAATGGGAGCCGATGTGTGAAATACGACCCTGGCCGAAGCGAAGGCTACATAAAAGGTAAGAGGAACTGTGGCCCACGCCATTGAGGTCATCGTCATGCCCAGTATTAACACGCTGATGACCAAAACCGGGCGCGCTCCGAACCGGTCAATACACCAACCTACTACAGGAGACAGGACTAACGCCGCAAGCGCTCCGGCGCTGACTGAGCCGCTAATCAGAGTGCGACTCCAGCCAAATTCCTCTGACAGCGGGAGTATGAAAATGGTTAGGGTAGTTATGTTTGGTGCCATGCGGGCAAACACAGCCGTGCCCGATGCGGCAACCACGACCCATCCGTAAAAGAATGGCAGAACTTCTTTGAGTTTAGACGCCAGTGGCCGACTATTACGCATGCGAGCCTTCCGGTACAGGCATGGTACGGGCGGGCGGTTTAGCCTTCAGCACCAAAAGACTGCAAGCGAGGGCCAAAACAACGAAAACAAAGAAGATGGTGCCATACCCTCCTTGCAAGCTGAAGAGTATCCCGGCGATCACCGGTCCCGTCGCCTGACCTAGCAGGACTCCTACCTCTCCCAAACCTCGTATCTTGCCCAGCGACAAACGCCCAAAATAATTGGCATAGATCACAGCGGGCACAACGTTAGACCCAGCGGAGACTACACCGAAGAGCGCGGACGCCAAAAAAACACTCATCGTTCCTCCGGCTAGCATCAGGTATAACGTACTAACAGCCTGGATCAGGAAAATCCAGCAGTAGGCATGGCGGGCCTGCACACGGTCGGTGATCCAACCCCAGACTAAGCTACCGATGGCCGATACAATCCAGCTTAAGCTGACTGCCAGGGCGGCTGAAGTTGCTCCAAGACCTATGTCCCGGAAATATGCGCCCATGTGGACGCCTATGCTGGTATGCACAAAATAACAAGTAAATCCCATGAAGACTAGCAGCCAAAATGTCCTGGAGCGGACCGCCTCTCCCAGTAGCCAGGAATCATCACTCCCTCCTGGCGACGGAGTTTCCTTAACACCAACGGGGTCCCTAATAGAGGCCTCGTTCTTACCTGAGGTAACTTCGGGCTCATCGCCATCCGGTAACAACCCGATATCCTCCGGGCGCTCGGCCACCAAGAACAACGAGGGCGCTACTGAAATG
The DNA here is from genome assembly GCA_913031095.1 of uncultured Chloroflexota bacterium. The sequence continues at coordinate 4,528 of CAJWGH010000075.1, forward strand.
GCCAACACCATCAGTCCGATGACGATCCAAGTTGTTTTCAGTCCGTAGCTTTCCACAACCAGAGACGCCACCAAGGTATAGACGATTCCACCTACCGCGCCGATCAGGAAAATCACGCCGATGGCCCGACCGCGCTTCCTAATGAACCATCGGGCAGTGACGGTGCTACTGCCGATTGGGGCCGAAGTATGAAATACAACCCGTGCAGCGGCGAAAGCGATATAGAAGGTCAACGGTATGGTCGCCCAGGCCAATGAAAGCATAGCCACGCCCAGGACCAGCACACTGACCACCAGAAAGGGCCGCGCGCCGAACCGGTCTATAGCCCAACCTAGCACCGGAGACAGGACCAAAGACGCAATGGCCCCGGCGCTGACCGAACCTGCGATGAGCGTGCGGCTCCAACCCAATTGCTGGGAAATTGGGAATATGAGCACGGTCAAAGTGGTAATGGCCGGGGCCATCCGAGCGAAAGCAACCGTGCTGGACGCAGCAACGACTATCCAGCCGTAGTAAAAGGGGAATGTATCCCTCAATCGGGACGCGAGAAGCATTAAGGCTACCTTGCCGTCGCAAGACGACCTGGGACGGAGGAATCAATTCTTGAGAAAAGCGTTGGCAGGAGCCAACGGGGAATCGCCATTGGCCACCTTCCAATGATACACAAAACGCTCAAGGAAAACCGAGCTTCGACCGAGCTTTGAATGGGCCTACGCCGGATTAATCTGAGATTGACTGCCTAATCAGATGGTTAATATAATGAGGCACCCCAACACAGCCAAGGGACCCCTGAGTTTAACGGCCTCCTGTTATCTAAACTGGAGGAGCCGTGGCCGGACTGAGAATCACCTAGGGAGGAATTAACCAATGGTCCAACAACAGGCGGCATTACTGAAACCCGAGTCTCTGGTCGCAGAATTCAAAAAGAACGGCGTCACCCACATCGTGACCATTCCTGACAGCGAGACCAACTACCTCTACGAGTTGATGAAGGAACAGGACTGGCTGAGCGTCGTCCCTACCTCGCGGGAAGGCGAAACGTTTGCCATCGCCCTTGGACTGATCGTCGGTGGAAAGGTTCCAGTCTGCGTCATCCAGAACACCGGTATGATGGAGTCCGGAGATTCCATCCGCGGTATGTCACTGGATGCAGGGTTCCCGTTGGTAATGCTGATCGGCTACCGGGGCTGGACACGCCACGGTGTGATTACCGACTCGGCCGCACGCTACACCGAAACTTTCTTGCACGCCATGGGAATCAACTACTATCTGTTAGAGGGGGATGACGACGCCTCACGGATATCGATCGCATTCGAAGAAGCTCGGTCGCAAAGCCGGCCCGTTGCCGTACTAGTCGGCGACGAGTACCATGG
>CAJWGH010000076.1 GCA_913031095.1 uncultured Chloroflexota bacterium
AGAACGTCATCTGCCTGGGCCTGATCTTGGACGAGAAGGGCCGGAAGATGAGCAAGCGGGTGGGCAACGTGGTCGAACCCCTATCAGTGCTGGACGAGCACGGGGCCGACGCTCTGCGCTGGTATCTTTTCACAGCGTCGCATCCCGGGGAGCCCAGGCGGTTCTCCGGCAAGCTGGTCAGCGAGACCCTGCGCAAAGTGATGTTGACACTTTGGAACGTCTATTCCTTCTTCATCGGCTACGCGGAGATCGATAAGTTTGATCCCTCCCAAACGCCCGACAACTGGAAACCAGAGAACGAACTAGACCGCTGGGTCCTGTCTGAACTCAATACTCTGATAGCACAGGTAGACGGCTACATGGACGGCTACGAACCCACCAACGCCGGCCGCCGGATCCAGGAGTTCATCGATCAACTGTCAAACTGGTATGTGCGCCGGAGCCGCCGCCGCTTCTGGCGGAACGAAGGCGACGCCGACAAGCTCTCGGGCTACATCACCTTACACACCTGCCTGGTGGCCGTGGCCAAGTTGATGGCGCCCTTGGCTCCCTTCGTAGCCGAGGAAATCTACCAGAACCTGGTCTGTTCGGTTGACCCGTCTGCCCCGGACAGCGTCCATCTATCCGATTATCCGGTGGCAGATAAGTCTCTGCTGGACCAACCGCTCATGGAGGCCACCCAATTGGCTATGCGCGTTTCCAGTATGGGCAGAGCCGCCCGCTCCAAAGCCGGACTCAAAGTTCGCCAACCCCTGGCCAGCGTGCTGGTGAAGATTCGAATCCCGGCCGAGCGAGCTTACATCAACCAGGTACGCCTCCAGGTGCTGGAAGAGCTGAACATCAAAGACATCCAGGTCATAGAAGACGACGACCTCCTAGCCAAACAGGTATCAGAGGCAGCAGGAGAGGATAGCGAGACCATATTGTCAATTAACCAATATTCGGTATCTCTGGAGGGCGGTTACATGGTGGCCGTTGACGGCGACATCTCACCAGAGCTTGCTGAAGAGGGATTGGCCAGAGAGGTGGTGCACCGTATCCAGGGTATGCGCCGTTCCGCCAATTTCGACGTAACAGACCGCATCGTAACCTACTACCAGGGCCCTTCGGAGTTCGCTGAGGTAATGCAAGGCGCCTTCTCCAACTACATACGGGATGAAACGCTCAGCACCCAGCTCGTCGACGGCTCTCCGGACCCTGATACAAACGATGGAGCCACCACCGAGTCCACCAAGATTGACGGTATGGAGATCACTCTGGCAGTTCATCAGGTGTAGTGCCACGGCTTCCAGTGCATACTGAAATCCGGCAATAGTCGAAAGCTATACGGAATCAAATTTGCCGCTGAACCAGCCATAACTGAACTAAGCACGCCTTCTCGACCGTCATTCTGGCCTTCGCCAGGATACAGATTAGCTGCGCCTGCCAACCATGATTACTTCCAGCATTCGCTAAAATGACAAATGGTATTCCGCCCCAACCGTTCGCTCATCATAAGCCTGTCAAATAATCTCATCTTGACAAACCTGTTTCCTCGTAAGCGTCACCTTTCACCCTGGCGTTGCCTCTAGCCAGGAGTGGAACTACGTTGCCATACGCACTCTTTATCTGCTCGTGGTATCATCTGGCCTCAGTCTGAAGTTTTGAAGGTGCAGCTATGCCATACGGCAGCAACGATTGGCTGGCATTGACCCAAGAACCCACTCTGGAACCCACCCTCCCCATATGCGACCCTCATCACCATTTCTGGGACCGTCGGCCTGCCAGCATCCCTTACCAACGTTACCTTCTCCACGAGCTTAACGACGACATATACAGCGGACACAACGTTATCTCGACCGTATTCCTGGAGGCTCGCTCCATGTACAGCGAGGACGCCACAGACGAGTTGCGTTCGGTGGGCGAGGTTGAGTTCGTCCAAGGTTTGGCGGCAGCCAGCTCCAGTGGTGTCTATGGTCCCAGCCGGGCCGCCGCTGGCATCATGGGCCACGCCGACCTCAAATTAGGCGCTGATGTAGCGCCGGTTTTAGACGCATTGCAGGCCGCAAGCCCCAACCGATTCCGAGGTATCCGCCACAACATCACATGGAACAATGACCCTGCCTGGGAAAACCGGGAAAACGAGGGCGTCGTAACGAGCCCGAAATTCATCGAAGGAGCCAAGGTCCTCAGCCAGAAGGGACTGCGCCTTGACATCATGCAGTCCTTCCCCCAGATGCCAGAGATTGCCGAGTTCGCCAAAGCCGTGCCCGACCTGCCCATCATCGTCAATCACGTGGGCGGGGTCAGTCGAGTGGGCATCTACGGCGGCAAAGACGACGAGATTATCCCTGTTTGGAGAGACGGAGTCACTGCCTTGGCCGCCTGTCCCAACGTCACCATGAAACTAGGCGGACTAGGAATGCCACGGTTCGGATTCGGCTGGCACGCCAGAGAAACGCCCATAGGTTCAGAAGAGCTGGCCGAAGCTATGAAACCGTGGATGCGGCACTGTATAGAACAGTTCGGGCCTGACCGGTGTATGTTCGAGAGCAACTTCCCGCCCGACAAAGTGTCTTTCTCCTACAACATCATGTACAACGCCTTCAAACTGCTGTCCAAGGACTACTCCGCGACCGAACGCGCATCCCTTTTACACGACACAGCGGTCCGGGTGTACGGAATCTAAGTTCAAACCAAACTCGGAGGCCCCAGGAATGGAACCGGTAATAAGAAATATCAGAGACCACTTCGACGGGACCAACGCCGCTCGACTGATCAACCTGGACGACAACCCGCCGACCTGCACACTCAGCTATTCGCAGATCGGACCAGGGAATACCAGCTCACACCACATCCACGAGTGGGAGCACGAGGTCTATATCATAGACGGCACCGGCACTCTGTTCTGTGACGGAACGGAGTATCCGGTCAAGGCCGGAGATGCCATGTTCATCCCACCCAACGTTGACCATTACACCCTGAACAACGGCGGAAACGGTGACATCCATCGGATCGAGATTAACCCCCTCATCGCAGCCCAGAGCGGCGGCGCGCGGAATGACGGCGGAGAAGGGACCGGCCAGCCGCCAGTGATTCGCAACCACTCGGAACTCGACCGGAGTCAGGGACACGTTCTAATCAGCAGCGAAGACGGTGCGCCCAACTATGTGATGCTGCACAACGATCCTATGCAGCCTGGGGCAGTCAGCCACGCCGATACGAGAGGGCACACTCACAAGTGGGAACACGTGGTCTACATGCTGGAGGGCACCGCCACCTTGGTGTGCGGGGGGAAAGACTACACTGTGTCCCAAGGCGACGCCATCCTAGTCCCGCCCAACGAACACCACCAATGGAAGAACGATTCCCGGTCGCCCGTTGTCCGAGTTACCTACAACCCGGTAGCGTCAGAGGCTGCGGAGCATTAATCTTGGTTCGAATCAGTCGACGTAAAACTAGCCCATGTACGGGATTATCCGGTCGCCGATCAGATCTATGGTCTTCATAATCTGAGCGTGAGACGGGCCGCCGGAATGAGCGTGGCGCAGCCGCAGCAAACACGATTCAGCCCCGGTGCCCTCACTCCAACGCTGGAACTCAGTCAGGCACTCTTCTGGGTCGCCCATTATCAGGCGGTCTTTTGCCACATGTTCCAAGGTTAACTCCGACTCGTTCTTGATCGAAAGGAACTCTGGCAGTCCATTCTGCCAGTAGTATCTGTACGCCTGCATGACCTCAGGCCCATAGATTTCTTCGGCTTCCTTACGCGAGTTGGCGACCCAGGCGTCGCGCATGATGATGGGAGTGGGCGTCTTCCCAGCGGCTACGGCGGCGTTCTTGTAGTGATCAATCAGCTTGACCGTGTTATCCAAGGTGGTACTGGGCGTGGTGACAATGGCGTCCGCTATATCTGCCGCGCGCCGCGCGCTAACCGGAGCGCTGGCCCCAATCCACAGTGGCGGATGAGGTTTCTGAATTGGATTAGGCCGCACAGTAAGGTTATCGATCTGATGATGCTTGCCGTTGAAGGAAAACTCTTCGCCTGACCAACACCTGTGGAGAATCTCGACCTTCTCTTCAAACAGGTCCACTCGGTCGCCCATATTCACGCCGAAGGCGTCGAAATCGGCCTGCTGATAACCCAACCCAACGCCAACGGTCACCCGTCCCTTGGAGATGATATCCAGAGTGACCACATCCTCGGCTAAGCGCACAGGATGGTGCAGCGGCAGAAGGATCACAGAAGTGCCCACCCGCAGCTTGGTCGTCGATGCGGCCACGGCGGTGCAGACGATCAACGGCGAAGGTAGAAACCCATCCTTGTCCTGATGGTGCTCGCCGAAGAAGCACGAGTCGAACCCGGCCTGTTCGGCCAACTTTGCTTCCTCGATGACCTCGTCCACACACCTTGGCAGGTCCTCACCTGCTGGCGGATCGGCTATGGAACTGTAGATTCCAAATTTCATAGGGTAACCACCTGTTCCTTCAACTATTCCCTCTCGTCGTAGAGAGTATCACCGTATAGAATTAGAATTCCAACCCTTAGAGGATGAAACAAACATGCCCGAACTGCCTGAGGTAGAAAACACTCGCCGGAACCTCGTCCGGGCGGGGTTGCCTGGTTCTACCATCGCCAGCACCAACATCACCTGGGCCAATACTGTAAAAAAACCGTCTGCGGTGGAATTGGCAGACGGTCTTAAGGGACGAACTATCCAGTCGGTGGAACGACAGGGCAAGTTTTTGATCTTCCCATTGTCGGGCAGAAGCCCGGCCAATTTCATCGTCCATTTGGGCATGACCGGGCGACTTTTAGTGCAGCATCGGTCGCACGAAGCTCACCCAATGACCCGCCACTTCTTCCATCTGGAAGATGGACGCGAACTTCGATTTGTGGATGGCCGCAAATTCGGCAAGCTGTGGCTAGTGAACTCTCTCTCCGACGCCCTGCCTATCATGAGCCCCGAGCCCTTCGACGATGAGTTTACTGTTGAGACTTTGGCAGAGTCGTTCTCTGGGAGAAAAGCCCCGGTAAAAGCCCTGCTGTTGGAGCAAGGCATAGCCTGCGGCTTGGGCAACCTGTATGCAGACGAGTCGCTTTTTCTCGCAGGCATCCACCCCGAGCGCCCAGCTGCTGGGCTGTCGGTAGATGAGGTTGCCCGACTCCGGCAGTCGATCATAGACGCCCTCAGCGCCGCCTATGGAGTGTACGACCGTGCCAGAAATCAGCATTGGCCAGACCCTCCCACGGCGCTAACAACATGGAGTCACCCCCGTGACGTCAAGTCTGCATGCCCTAACTGCGATACCAACATGACAGCGATCCGCGTCAGGGCGCGGGGCACCTATTTCTGCTCCAAATGTCAAACCTAATCTTCGAACCTTGAGGCCTTAAATGCCAGACCACGACCTGTTGATCATCTACACTTCCAAGAACGGCCGGACCGGAGCCATGGTAGAGCCCGTCAGCCAGGGCATGGCCGACGCCGGCGCTGTCGTTCTGGTCCGCAGCGTCGAGGAGGTGAAGTGGGAGGATATGCTGTCCGCCAAAGGAGTGATAGTGGGAACGCCCGTGCGCTTTGGGGACGTGGATTGGCAGATCAAGCGTCTGTTTGACACCACTGCCTTTCAGGACTACCCCGGCCCATTATCAGGCAAAGTCGGCGGGGCATTTACCGGCGGCGGACGCCCAGGCAGCGGCGCTGAACTTGCACTGCTGAGCATGCTGCACATCCTGCTGAACCACGGCATGGTCATCCAGGGTAACGCCTACACTTCGCATTACGGTCCCGTGGCTCTGGGCGGTTTCCCCGAAGACGAGGTGAAATCCATCTGCAGAGCCTGGGGCAAGCACTGGGCTGAACTGGTGCAGCGGCTAAATCCAACCGGATAACTACCACAAGAATAC
>CAJWGH010000077.1 GCA_913031095.1 uncultured Chloroflexota bacterium
TTGTTTCAGGAATAAGGCTCGCATATAGGTGGATTATAGTACGACTTGTATGTCTTGGAGCGTATACCGTTAACGTAGGGCTAACGTATAATTGGTTCAGCCTCCAAACGAGGGCGGTCAGTGTTTAAGTAGTTGGGGGTTAAAGATGAAGATCGGGGCCCATGTTTCAACAGCAGGAGGAATCAGCAACGCTGTGGCCAGGGGCCAAGAGATAGGCTGCGAGGCCATCCAGATATTCGGCTCATCGCCCCAGTCCTGGGCCTTTAAACCTGTGCCTGGAGAGCAGATCGAACTTTTTAGGCAGGGCTTGGCAGATGCCAGGATTGGCCCGGTGTTTTTACATGCCATCTATCTGATCAACCTTGGAACTCCCAGCAAAGAGTCCCTAAAAAAGGGTATTGTCTCTCTGATCAACTACATGAATCTAGCGGCTGATATCGGCGCTGTCGGGGTGATTGTGCACCCTGGGAGCCACGGAGGCAAAGGCTTCGAGGGAGTGCTGCCTCAGGTGGTCGAGACTATCAAGGTTGTGTTGGATGCCTCCCCTGATGGGCCCATTCTGGCATTGGAGAACATGGCTGGTATGGGCCGACACATCGGGGCCAAGTTCGGTGAACTTGGTGACATTCTCAAAGCGGTAGACAGCCCTCGGTTGAAGATATGTCTGGACACGCAGCACTCCTTCGCCGCCGGCTACGATTTGACCAACCTTGAAGGGGTTCGGGCCACGTTGGACGAGCTGGATGCCGGACCCGGATGTGCCAACGTAGCGGCCGTCCACGCTAATGATTCCAGGCGGGCCTGCGGATCTGGGATCGACCGTCACGACAATATCGGCGACGGTTTCATCGGCGAAGAGGGATTTGCTGCCATCATGGCGAATCCAGTCTTTTCAGACGTTCCCTTCTTTCTGGAGGTGCCTGGTTTCGAAGGCAAAGGCCCTGACCAGAAGAACATCGACATCTTAAAGAAGATCAGAAATCAGGTCGGATTATCAGATTGATGGAAGGTAATACTTTGAAGCAAATAGGGATTTCCTGGTGATTAGAATGACCAACCGGGAGTTCGTGCAGCTGGTGCGCCAGGCTTATGTGGACATGCCGGCCCACGTTGTCCAGGCGTTGGACAATGTGGGCGTAGTGGTTGAAGAGTGGCCTGGGCTCGACGAACGGGACCTGACCAGCCGAGATGGCACCCTCTTCGGTCTTTACCAAGGCGTTCCGATGACAGAGCGTGAAGGCGGAGATCCGATGCTGCCGGACAAGATTGTCATCTACCGTCAACCCATCTTGCGCAGCTGCTCCACTCGCACCGAGGCCGAATATGAGATTAAGGCAACGCTGTGGCACGAGATTGGGCATTACCTCGGCATGAGCGAGGACGACCTGCACCGGCTGGGTTACGGCTGATGGCCGATATGATTAGCCGAGGCGGAAGGGCAATAGGTACAGGGATGGGACTAGGGCTGGCCCCCATAGCTCCGGCCACGGCGGCTAGCCTGGCGGCGGTGGTGGTGTACGGGTTCTCGCCGCTAGATGAAGACTCGATAGGGTTCTTTCTGCTCTGTGCGCTTGGTTCCCTAGTTGGCATTTTGGCCTGCCAGACTCTGATCACTGAGGCTGACCATGACCCGAAGCGGGCGGTTTGGGACGAGTTTGTCGGCATGTGGATCACCTGCCTATTGCTGCCTAAGACATTGCCCTGGCTGGCTGCCGCATTCTTGGTGTTTCGGGTGTTGGATATCCTGAAGCCATGGCCGATACGTCGGCTCGAGGGTCTGCCCGGAGGTTTGGGCATCATGGCTGATGACGTGGTGGCTGGAGTGGTTGGAGCCGTTGGGTTGAACGCGGTTTACCAAACTTTCTTCTAGGCGTCCCTACCGGGCCTGTTCCGTTGTCCGTCTACAACCCCTGTGTTACAATCCGACTAGCATCAACCAGACCCGTTCCAGGGTCGCCCTAGGCGTCGGACTGGAGGACTGGGTAGGGGATTTTGCGAGTCACGCTGCCTCCCGCGGCGGACTCTTGGACGTAACCGGCCAGACCAGCCGGTAAAAGGAATGGATAGTCTATGGTTGAGTCCTTAGATCTTCCCGAAGAGCCGACAGCAGAAGCGCCTCAGTCAGCCCCAGATACAGCAGTAGCCACTGCACCAGAACCCACCCCGGCCGATCCTGCGGCACCTCCGGTTCGGGAACACCTAACCATGAAAGCCCTTCTCGAGGCGGGCGTCCACTTCGGGCATCAGACCCGGCGTTGGAACCCCACGATGAAGAAATATATCTTCACCCAGAGAAACGGCATTCACATCATCGACCTTCAACAGACCTTAGGCATGATTAACAACGTTTACCAAGAGATGGTGGATCTTGTGGCGGAAGGTGGCAAAGTCCTCTTCGTTGGGACTAAGCGCCAGGCCCAAGAGGTCATTCAGAGTGAAGCAGAACGTTGTGGCATGTTATACGTCAACCAGCGATGGCTGGGCGGCACCATGACCAATTTCCAGACCATCCGCACCCGCATCAACTATATGCTGGACCTTCAGCAGAAGCGGGACCAGGGATATTTCCGGCTGCTTCCCAAGAAAGAAGGAGTCAAACTACGCGACACATTGAACCGGCTGGAGAAGTATTTCACTGGCGTCCGAGATATGACTGAGGTGCCAAAGGCTATCTTCGTCATAGACATCGGCCGGGAAGATATTTGTATCGCGGAAGCCCAACGCATGGGAATCGATATCTTCGCGATCGTGGACTCTGATTGCGACCCCAACAAAGTTGACCATATCATCCCTGGCAATGACGACGCGGTCCGCTCCATTCGATTGATTACCAACCGCATGGCGACCGCCGTCCTTGAGGGCTTAGCCTTACGTGAAGCTAAAGAACAAGCCCGCATCGAAGACATGGCTGAAGTTGATGAGTCTCAGTTTATGACGGCTTATGTGTCGCCAGACGATGAAGAGGAAGAAGGCCTACCGGAGATGGAGGGCTTGGATACCGCCACCGTTGCCGAGATTGCCCCTGCGGCGGCCGCTGCCATTACACCTGTGGCTGAGCCCGAGGTGGAAGAAGAACCGGTACCTGAAGCTACGATAGAAGAACCTGCTGCAGAGGCCGCCGAGCCTGAGGCAGCACCTGAGCCTGAGGCAGCAGAAGCAAACGAGGAACCATCAGAAGGGTAGATGTCTGAGGGTCCCATTCTAAGTTCAGCCCCGGGCTGGCTAATAGGAGCGACAAATTGGCGGTCGATGTTACATTAGTCCGGACTCTGCGCGACCAGACAGGCGCAGGGATTATGGATTGCAAGCAAGCACTTGAAGATTCTGGTGGCGATATTGAAAAGGCGGCTAAAGCCCTTAGAGAGAAGGGTGTAGCCAGCGCAACAAAGCGAGTTGGCCGAGACACCAATGAAGGCGTCATCGAGACGTACTTGCATACCGGTGGTCGTGTAGGAGCTATGGTTGAGCTTGGCTGCGAGACCGACTTCGTCGCCAGGACCGACGAATTTCAAAAACTGGCCCATGACATCGCCATGCAAGTCGCGGCCATGGGCCCAATCTACGTCGACAAAGACGAGATTGAAGATGGGGATGACCGTCCTCCAGCCCAGATTAGCTTGATGCAGCAGCCTTTCATTAAGAATAGCTCCTCGTCTGTTGGAGAGATGGTCACGGAGTTGGCTGGAAAAGTAGGAGAGAACATACGAGTGGTCCGGTTCACTCGATTAGCAGTCGGCGAATAGCCAATAGCAAGGTATGGCTGAACCTAGATACCGTCGTGTAATGCTCAAGATCAGCGGTGAGTCTCTCAAGGGAGACACTCCGTTTGGTATTGACCCCACAGCAGTAAATTATCTCTCAGAGCAGATTGGCGAAGCGGTCGAGTTGGGAGTGGAAGTTTCTGTGGTCATGGGAGGAGGAAATATCTGGAGGGGAGAGGCGGCCGAATCCAGGGGTATGGACCGGGCAACCGCCGACTACGCTGGTATGCTAGCTACCATCATCAACGCACTGGCTCTTCAAGATGGCCTAGAACAGCAGGGTATAGACGTCCGGACTCAGAGCGCCCTGCAGATGCAGGCTGTGGCTGAACCATACATCCGTCGCCGGGCCATTCGTCACTTGGAAAAAGGGAGGGTGGTGCTTTTTGCGGCCGGCACAGGGAACCCGTATATGACCACCGACACCGCGTCCGCGTTGCGGGCCCTGGAAATCAATGCCGACGTCCTGCTGATGGCTAAGAACAACGTTGATGGGGTCTATGACTCCGACCCCAACGAGAATCCCGACGCCGTAAGATTTGGAACTTTGGACTATATGGATGCCCTGAGTAGGCGGTTGGACGTGATGGATTCTACTGCATTGTCACTCTGTATGGATAACCAATTACCCATAGTGGTCTTCAACGTGTTTGAACCGGGGACGATGGCCAACATTCTCAATGGTCAAACCGTGGGCACTCTAATTATTGGGAGGGACTGAATATGCCTCCGAAAGGTGACGACTCTACCCCTGAAGCTGTGCTATCCGAAGTATCCACCAAGATGGACCGTGCTGTGGAGGCCTTCAAGCGTGACCTGACCCAGCTCCGAACAGGGCGGGCCACCCCAGCGCTAGTGGAGAACATCGAGGTCGATTATTACGGTTCGATGACACCACTGAAACAGATTGCTTCCATATCCGCTCCCGATGCCAGGGCCATTATGATTCAGCCTTATGACGTCAGTTCTATGCGGGAGATTGAAAAGAGCCTGATGAGTTCAGATATGGGCTTCAATCCGTCCAACGATGGCGCAACCATCACGGTGCCCATTCCCCAGTTGACCCAAGAACGCCGCCGAGAGATGGTCAAACTGCTCAAGGGCAAGATTGAAGAAGGCAAGATATCCGTCAGGAACGTGCGGCGTGACGGCCTGGAGTCGCTGCGGAAACTCGAGAAAGATAAATCAATCTCTCAAGACGATGGCCGCCGATCCCAAGACCAACTGCAAAAGACCACTGATGGTCACACCAAGCTGATTGATGAGACAGGGTCCGCCAAAGAGGCGGAGATACTTCAGGTCTAACACAGTGCAGGTTGAGTCTCGCGAGCCGCAGCCGCCCGTAGAGGACGGAGCAAACGTACCGGTCCATGTTGCCTTCATCATGGATGGCAACGGGAGGTGGGCGCAAAGGCAAGGACTTCCGCGCATAGCCGGTCATGAGGTTGGTGTTCAGCGGATTCAAGGCGTACTAGAAACCCTGGGGCCACTGGGCGTTGAGTTTGTCACCCTCTATGCCTTCTCTACTGAGAACTGGGGGCGCCCTCAAGATGAAGTTGACGGCATAATGGATGTCTTCTCCGAAGCAATCGCCAACCAGACCGAAGCGCTCCACGAGAAGAACGTCCGCATCGTGCACGTGGGGCGGACTGAGAACCTCCACTTGGACCTCAAGGATGCCGTAGCCGAAGCTCAGCGTCTGACCCGGGCAAATACGGGGATTACCTTGAATGTAGCTTTTGACTATGGCGGCCGGGCCGAAATACTGGAAGCCGTCCGGCGGATCATCAAAGACGGCATAGACCCCGACACGATCGACGAAGAACTCTTCAGTAGCTATCTCTTTACAGCCCACAGTCCAGACCCGGATCTGATTATTCGCACCGGTGGCGAGCAGCGCATCAGCAATTTTTTGCTATGGCAGTCGGCCTACAGCGAGATGTACCTCACGCCTACCCTATGGCCCGATTTAGAGGCCGAAGAGCTTACTAAGGTTCTTCAGAACTTCGGTAGCCGACGACGCCGTTACGGAGCTCTTAACCCCGAAGACCAGAATCCA
>CAJWGH010000078.1 GCA_913031095.1 uncultured Chloroflexota bacterium
GTTATCATCGTTGGCGCTGGCTCGGCAGGCTGCGTCCTGGCCAACCGGCTCTCAGAGGACCCCCAGCGCTCGGTCCTCCTGCTGGACGCCGGTCCTGACTATCCCGACATGTCCCTGATGCCAAATGAGATCAAGCATGACATGAACCAGAGGGCGTCAGAAGCCGACGCCAACCATAACTGGTCGTTCGTGGGTACCACAGACGCAGGCGAGACTAGGAACGCTGCGGTGGCCAGAGGAAAGGTATTTGGCGGCACGAGCTCGATCAATCACCAGATATTTCTCAGAGGTCTCCCTGGAGATTTCGACCACTGGGCAGAACTGGGCAATGACGAGTGGTCGTATCTCAAGGTTCTGCCCTACTTCCGGAAACTGGAGACAGACCTAGACATCGCCGGCGATTTCCACGGCACGTCTGGTCCAATCACAGTGACGCGCCACAAAGAGGAAGACTGGCTACCCTTGCAGAGAGTCTTCCATGCCGCTTGTCTATCGGCCGGGTACCGAAACGACCCGGACATGAACAACCCGGACGGAGAGGGCGTGGGCGCAATCCCTCTAAATTACGTGGATGGAGTCCGGGTGAGCACGGCCATAGGCTACATAAATCCCTCCCGCAACCGGCTCAACCTAACCATCAAGCCAAACGTAATCGCCCACCGGGTCTTGTTTCAGGACAAACAGGCTGTCGGCCTCTTAGCAGAGAGCGGAGGAGAGATGTTCGAGCTGCACGGGCAGACCATCATTCTCAGCGCCGGAGCCATCGCCTCTCCTCAACTGCTGATGTTATCGGGAGTCGGCCCCAAAGATGTCTTGGAAGGACTGCAGATTCCGATCGTCCACGAGTCCCCTGGCGTCGGGAAAGGTATGAAGAACCATCCCGCTGTATCTCTGCGATTCAAGCCAGTGGATGGCTATTCATTGGAGCCCGAATCACCCCGGAACCAACTCGGACTGCGCTTCAGTGCCAAGGGCTCTAGGTTCAAAAACGATATCCAGGTACAGACGCTCACGTCAGGGCCTCTGGGGCATGAAGCCGACGAGATCCGGGTGGGATGCCGGTTGGAGTTCCCTGAAGGCGCAGGCACTCTAGCTATCACGTCCTCCGACGTCAACGTCCAGCCCAAATTAGATTACCAGTTCTTAGTCGAGACGTCGGACCGGACTAGACTGAGGGAGGCTGTTCGAAGGTGCGCGGAATTATTCGAAGACCCCGGTTTCCAAGCAGTCATCGACAGTCGTATAGCCCCTACAGCGGACCAGCTGGCCTCTGATGAACTGCTGGACAACTGGCTGGACAGCACCTTATCCATAGCCGGCCACACCTGCCGCACCTGCAAGATGGGCCCGGCATCCGACCCACAAGCTGTAGTCAATCAATACTGCCAGGTCCATGGCGTCCGGGGGCTAAGTGTGGTCGACGCGTCTGTGATGCCAGAGATCCCGACGGCCAACACCAACGCCACTACCATCATGATTGGAGAGAGGGCAGCTGATCTTATCAGCAAGAACGGGTAAAAATGGCTAGTTTATGGGTACCTGGTGGTAGGAGACGCCGGTCTGGGGAGACAGGTCCACCACCGTCACTTCTCCAGCGCCAGGACTACCGATGGGACCCAACGGACAGCCTGAATACACGGCTGTCGTATTCCCCTGGGATACATCCACATGGCGGTCCCAGTGTCCCAGTGCAAGATAATGGCAGCCAGCCTCAGCTACCTCTTGAGGGTAGATCGGGGAAGACCGCATATCGCGGTCCTCATCGTAATGGAAATGGCCATGGGCCAACGCCACCAGCCAGTTATTCTCAACAGGCAACGGCATACCCTCCAAAGGCTTGAAAGCCGGGGTATGCATGGGCATGGCCCGGCCCCAGAGATCGATACCCATGCCAGGGAAAGACAGTAGCTCGCCCTCAGCCCTCTTTAGGACAAACAAGTTTTCTGGAGCGTTCCTGAAGGGCTCACGGTGGTAGACCGAGGTTTCGTGGATTAGGTCGTGGTTTCCAGGCAAGACCACTGCAGGTGTATCCAGGCGGGCCATCTGCGTTAAAAACCATTCCAACACGTCATCTGAGACGCGCTCGTTATCGAAGACGTCTCCCACCATCAGAAGCATATTCCCGGCGTTGCCGGAAACGGCATCCACTACAGAAGTCAAAGCATCGGCCGACTGGGGATGACCAGTAACGTCGCCCAGATGGATATCAGAGGTATGTATCAGGCGTAGCTTGTTGGAAGGCATATTCTAGATCCAGGATAAACACCGTGGCCACAATGTCACAAGGGCTCGGGTTATTTACCGTCCCCTCCAATCACCCCGCGTGAGATGAGATCAGCGATTTGGTCTTCAGAATACCCTGCCTCTTCCAAAACTTCCTCGTTGTGTTGACCCAGCATCGGCGGCACCCGACGTATAGAGGCCGGAGAGTTGGTTAGCTTCAACGGAGAGCCGGGAAATCTCAGTTCCGGGACCTTTGGATGCTCTACCGTAGCAATCATGTTGCGGGCTAAGACCTGAGGGTTAGAGACAACTTCTGAAACGGTATTGATAGGTCCGCACGGCACTCCTGCCGCCACGATCAGGTCTACCCAGTGGCTGGTGGTGTTCGTAGAGAATATGGCGTTCAGTTCGCCTACGCACTCGGCTCTGTGCTCCACACGGTCGGTGTTGGTGATATAACGCGGGTCGTTCACCATATCTGCGTGGCCGATAGCCTCGCACATTCGTTCCCAAAGGCCCTGGTTAGCACAACCGATGATGAATTGGCCGTTCGACGAATTGAAACTCTGGTAGGGCACCAGACTCGGATGACCTGAACCCATGCGTTTGGGTTCGACCCCTGTGCCCATAAACCCTGTGGCGTGGTAGCTGAGTGCAGCCACCTGTCCATCCAACAACGCCGACTCCACCCATTGACCTTCTCCTGTTTGGTCTCGCTGCCGGAGCGCCGTCAAGATAGTCCCATAGGCCATCATGCCGGTGAATAGGTCCACCAGAGAGAAGCCGATCCTGAGAGGCGTGCCTTCAGGGTCTCCGGTCAAACTCATGAGTCCGCTGTAGGCCTGGATCAGTAAGTCGTAACCAGGCATGTCAGACATAGGGCCTGTGCGTCCGTATCCGGATATGGAGCAGTACACCACGCCCGGGTTTATCTTCTTGATAGCTTCGTAGCCCAGACCCAACCGGTCCAAGGTCCCAGCCCGGAAGCTTTCGATCATGACATCGGCGTCGGCGGCCAGGTCTTGCACGATCTTTAAGCCCTCAGGCTCCTTGAGGTTGACGGATAGGCTACGTTTGTTACGGTTGAACGTGAGGAACTGGGTGCTCTCGCCGTTAACGAAAGGAGTCCAATGCCTTGTCTCATCCCCGCCGGTGGGCTCTTCAATCTTGACGACCTCCGCGCCCATGTCCCCCATAAGCATGGTACAGAACGGTCCTGCCAGTGTGCGGGTCAGGTCCACTACCTTGATCTTATCCAACGCCGCAGCCATATCATTTCTCCTGGAGCATCGAGTCGGTGGGTTTATTCAGGCGTGCCTGTACGCTCGGCGATTATAGCATGTGTAAAACCAGCGCCCGTCGTTGACCCCTAGGTCTACCGGTGCTAGCGTCAACATAGTATGAGTCAACAACCACCAAAGTTAATCGTTCTTGGCGGCATAAACATAGACCTGGTCACCTTTTCGCCTCGGTTCCCCCGACCCGGGGAGACCATAGTCGGCAGCCGTTTTATAACCTACGCTGGCGGCAAGGGCGCCAACCAGGCCGTGGCCGCCGCCAAGATGGGGGCCTCGTCGATGATGGTAGGGAAAGTTGGCGGAGATATCTTCGGACCGCAGTTATTGAACGGTTTAACAGCAGCCGGGGTAGACATCTCAGGTGTGGCCACAAATTCCGACGTGAGTTCCGGTATAGCAGTAATCAGCGTCGATGAGACGGCCCAGAACTCCATCACTCAGATACTTGGGGCCAACGACACCTGCGGGACGGAACAGGCGTCCACTGTGAAGCAGGAATTGCCTGAAGCGGCTGGCTTACTGCTACAACTAGAGACGTCCATCGGATTGTCGTTGGAGGTTGCGTATGACGCTAGATCCATGGGCGTCATGGTTATGTTGGACCCTGGCCCCGTCAGACCATTGCCCGAAGAGTTCCTGAGAATTTGCGATGTGATAACCCCCAATGAGACCGAGGCGCAGGCTCTGGTAGGTTTCCCAGTGACTGGGCCTGAATCGGCAACCAAGGCGGCATATGCCCTTCTGGAGCGTGGGGTGGGTGCGGCGGTGATTAAGCTGGGCTCTCAAGGCGCGTATTTCGCAGATGCAGATAACCAAGGAATCGTCCAGCCTTTCCAAGTGGACGCAGTTGACTCCGTAGCCGCCGGGGACGCCTTCAACGGCGCATTAGCTGTGTCTCTCGCCGAGGGTAAAACTCTGGAAGAGGGGGTAAACATCGCTTGCGCAGCTGGAGGATTGGCCGTCACTCAGACTGGAGCCCAAGACTCTATGCCCGAACGAGTATCTGTCGAAGACTTGATTCGAAGTCAGCGCCGCTGAACCCGCCTGAATAGATAGGCGACCGTCAGAACTAGGATTGAAGCAACCCAGATCAGAACAGCCAGGGTTAACACCCACCAATACGGCGGCCAACTGATCCCACCGGCTATTCCGACACAAGTGATTGCCGTTGCCAACACTGAGACTTTAACCTGAAAGCTCCGGGACAGCCTGCCCGGTTCGGCATCCACCGCTGCGGCATATGACAGGGCCACCCCCAGAGTTGTGATGATGGCGGCGCTCTTCCAAAAGGCGTCTGAGTTAGGCGTGACCCAAATCCCCGTCAGCAAGATCAGTCCCGCGGCGGCAGCAGTCAACAATGCGAGCCGCGCCACTCTTGAATCGGGTCTGCGCTCGGCTGACCAAGCCGGAACCAGACTAGTGAAGAAGTACCCATCCAACAACAAGGCAGTTAGCAGAAAGCGGCCTCTGGTCTTAGTGTATTCACCCAGAACGACGATAGCGACGACTATCAACACAGCCACCACGAAAAACAATATGAACCCAATCCCGTATGATTTGGGTGTCATAATCCAGTTAAGGTTCATGCCGATTCGTGAGATGCTGATCTACTCCTCGGATTTCAAAGCGTCACGGCCTTTGGACGAAAGTCGTTCGGGCACGGTCAGGCACATTATAATCAGGCGAACGCAGAAACGCGCCGCCGAGGAAGCCGGATTAAAAGAGAGTCATTAATTGAACCGAGTGGATAGATTCTGCCCGTCCTGTGGCACCGCCTTGTTGACCAAAGAGGCTTTTGGTCAACAGCGTCCAGTGTGCCCGGAGTGCGATCGTATAATATTCTACGACCCCAAAGTGGCCGTAATATGCATCGTGCCACGTAATGGCAAGGTATTGATGATTCGCCGCGGTACCGACCAAGGCTACGGACTATGGGGTCTGCCCGGAGGATACGTTGATCGGGGCGAAGTAGTTGAGCAGGCCGCTGCCAGAGAGGTCTGGGAAGAGACGGGTCTGAAGGTTGAGCCTGGAGACCTGATTGGGTTGTTCTCAGAGTCAGGCGACCCGGTCATAGTCGCTGTCTTCGTTGCCAGTGAAATCGGAGGAGAACTCGAGCCGGGACCAGAGGCGTTAGAGGTTGGATTTTTCCCAGTGGGTGATCTGCCTGAATTGGCCTTCCCAAGAGACCAAAATGTCCTGGAAATATGGCAATCGGCCGAGGGAAACAAAAGGTGAACTAAACCAC
>CAJWGH010000079.1 GCA_913031095.1 uncultured Chloroflexota bacterium
GCTTCCAGAGCAAATGGGAATGATCATGGCCCAGCACCACGACATGTCTGTTGCGAAACTGCAGGTATAAGAGAGAAGTTTGCAAGACCAGGATTCCATCCTCCAGTCTCGCGGGCTAAGCGTCTATTACGACGCTACAAAAGCCGTTACGGATGTGGACCTCGATGTGGCGCGCAATCGCATCACGTCGATCATTGGCCCGTCTGGCTGCGGTAAGAGCACACTCCTACGGTGTTTCAACCGGATGAACGACCTAATACCCTCGGCCCGTGTTGAGGGACAGGTATTGTTCGACGGCCTAGACCTCTACGGGCATGACGTTGATCCTACTGAGATTCGCTATGAGATCGGTATGGTCTTTCAGCGGCCCAATCCGTTTCCTAAGTCCATCTATGACAACGTGGCCTTTGGCCCACGCATCAATGGCTTTCAAGGTAATATCGATGAGATAGTGGAGAAATCCTTGGTGCGTGCAGCCCTCTGGGATGAGGTCAAAGACCGGCTTAAATCGAGCGCTTTGTCGCTTTCCGGCGGCCAGCAGCAGCGGCTTTGCATCGCTCGAGCATTGGCGGTGGAGCCCCGGGTGATTTTGATGGACGAGCCCTGTTCTGCCTTGGACCCCATCGCAACTCTGGCCATAGAAGAACTCATGCGCGAATTGTCCGAGGATTATTCGATCATCATAGTCACCCATAACATGCAGCAGGCGGCCCGTGTCTCCCACTACACTGCGTTTCTGATGGTTGAAGAGACGAGGGTCGGGTTCCTTGTCGAGTTCGGCGAAAGCCGCCAGTTATTCACCAACCCAAAAGACGAACGGACAGAGGCTTATATCACCGGAAGGTTCGGATAAGCAGGGGGGTATCATGGTTAGAGCTGACTTCGATCGGAGCCTTGAGGAGCTTCAGGGCGATCTCGTCGGTCTTGGGGAGATGGTGGAAAAGGCCATACTCAAGTCCATGGATGCCCTTGAACGTCGAGACCTGACTGTTGCCTATGAGGTTATTACTGAAGACGAGCAGATCAACGAGAAGCGGTTTGAGCTGGAAGAGAAATGCATCGACCTTATAGCCACTCAGCAGCCTCTGGCGGTTGACCTCCGGACGTTGCTGGCCGTGCTCCACATCGCCGTTGAATTGGAGAGGATGGGAGATTATGCCGAAGGCATAGGCAAGATCTGCATGATAATAGGCGACGATGAAGAAGCCCTGGCGCCTCCGCAACTCCCTCAGATGGCTGAAAAGGGAATTGCCATGCTGAGGGGAAGCTTGAAGTCGTTGGTTGAAAGAGACAAAGACCTGGCCAACGATGTCTGGGATTCGGATGATGGAGTAGATGCCCTCTATGATGAGGTCTGCCATCAGATATTCCTTGACATGGGAGAGAATCCCAAGGCCATCGAGGCCTCAACCCATTTCCTGTGGGTTGCCCATGATCTTGAACGCATCGCGGACCGAGCCACGAATATCGCTGAGAGGGTGATTTTCATGGTCACTGGCAAGGTCGGTCGTTATACTCCTCCCAACAGAGAGGATAACGGCTGAGTTTAAGGCCAGGCCGCCTGCCTAGATCGGGCTGGCTTTTTCTATCCGTTAACAGATATGTGCGGTATAATTATTCCGCGTTGATTGAGTGTGAATGCATGTGTGGTTGGTGTGGTGGATGTAGGCAGGTCGGCCTGCTTGGGATAACCCCTTGAAGAAGAGATAGCCCAAAGCTATGGTACCCAGCACCTATGCAAAACAAGTACCAACAAGAGATCGAAGAGATTCTTAAGAACGCCGGCGAAGTAGCGCCCGAAGACTCCAGCAGGGAGACCGGAAAACCTCTGGAGGATCGTCCACGGGTGGTACGCCAGGCGGCGGAAGCGAGTCGGCCAGCTCCCTCTTTCTCGCCCAAGGGAGGGTGGCCTACCATAACTCCAGGCAAGATTCTGATGACGGGTTTGGTGGTCTTCATCGTTACAGCCTTGTTGCAGATTTGGGTCTTGGTCTGGGTTGGACTGGCGCTGTTGGTATTTGGTTACCTCCTCTTTTTTATCACGCCTAGGAATATCTCGATGGAGAAAAGATGGCGTGGAGAGTCCATAGAAGATGCGCCAGAATCCCCATGGGACAGGTTTAAACGCTGGATAAAGAGTTGAGTATGGTTCCGGTATGACGGAGTGGAACAATAACGAGAGACAAAAGGTGGCCATCGGCCGCCTTTTTTAATTGATGTGGCTATTTAGAACTTAGTCTGTTTCGACGTGATCAGCGTTTAGCCGTTCGGCCATTGCGAGGACCAGATTGCCCATGTGAGGGTGGTCGGGCTCGACATCCACCCTCAACCCTGCCTCAATCATTCGCTTGGTGCACACTGGACCCACTGATGCCATGACCATACTCGACTTGGCTAAGGAGGCGCGTAGGGAGTCTTCTCTACCTGCTTGGGACGCTATGGACAACAGATTGGTGATTTGAATCTGGCTAGTGAAGGCAAGGGCGTCGATCTGGCCGCCTTCCAGAGCGTTGATTAGACCCAACACTGGTTTGATGTCTTCCGCTAGCCTCCACGTATAGAGGGTTACTTCTCGGACGGTCGCGCCGCGTTCTTCCAGGGTCTGGGTGAGCAGCTTATTGGGTCCGCCATAAGCCTGGACCACCACTTCTTGCCTGGCCAGGTCTAGTTCGCTGATGGCGGCGATGAGGTCACTGGATGTGAACGGTTCCGGGGGCATGTGATCTATGTGCACTGTGTTACGACGGAGTACCGCAGCCGGCTTGGGGCTGCGGGCTATAACGGTGATAGACTCCAGGGCTTTTAGGGTTTCGGCCATTCTATCCTGAGAAGCCGCGCTGTCGAAAAAAGTTTTGGTACCGACTCCGGTCTGGAAGACCATCATCTGCACTCTTCGGGCGCAGAGGTCGTCTACCAGCTTAATAACCTCTGGGGTGTTGCCGAGATGGACTTCCTGCAGCACCGGGGCCGCAAACGGTGTCCCACCGTTACGCTCAATCAAGGCCCCCATCTCAGAGAGCATGCGGGCCTCGACGTAAGCGATGGTTTTTCCTGCTAGTGAGGGTTTTTCCGGGGGAGCCAAATTAATGACGCTCTTTCCAGATTAAACCGCGCACTCGCCTTCACCCCGTTCCAGCTTGTATTGGTTGGTGCGTTCCCAGTCGATGTACAGGTCTGAGCCGGCAGTGGCCTCTGCGGCATCTTGCTCAGCCTTTTCGGCTACTGCTGTGACCTCTTCCAGCCCAACCCGGTCCAAGAACTGGTTGAACCTTTCTCCATCGGAGCGATTGTCCTTGTAGTAAGAGACAACCTCTTTGAGGACGCCAGGGACGGACTTAGCCGGAATCTTGATCCTGGGAATCCTGGTACCTATGCGGGAGTCTTGGACGTTGACGTCACCGTAGTTGCCGCCCAAGAACATCTCGTAGGCGGGAATCTGCTCTCCGTCGGGACCCTTGGTGGCCGCGCCGTGGAAGCCGATATTGGCGATGTGATGGAGACCGCAGCCGTTGGGGCAGCCGCTCATCTTGATACGGATGTCATTGACTCCCTCATCCTCTAGCAGCCCGCTCCAGCTTTGAATCTCGTCTTTCAATGCACCGGCAAGACCCATAGAGGCGGTGATGCCCAGTTTGCAGCTGTCCGTGCCCGGGCAGGATACAACGTTGCTGATGGAATGGGCGTCGGATTCTGCCAGGTCAATCTTGACCAGTTCACCCCAGACATCGTGGAGCATGTGCTCGGGTACGAATCGGAGGGCCAGGTTCTGTTCCTGGCTGGTTCGAGCTCGGCCCCCGGTGTATTTGCGCATGATGTCAGCTAGGGAATGGAATTGACTGGCGGAAATGTTGCCTCGGTCCGGCTTGACGTGGACGACGTAGTACCCTTCCTGCTTCTGGGCTTCGACGTTGGTCCTGCGCCATTTGGCGTAGTCTCCACCGCCGTTTCCGTTGGCGCCGTTGGAGGACAACGCTGGAGGATCCTCTTTCATCATCTCGTCAACGTTCATCAATGGTTTGGGGTCAATCGGGCCTATCTTTTCTAGCGCGGCTTCGACCAGAGTTTTGAACTCGTCCAGACCGATGCGGTCAACTAGCACCTTGAGTCGGGCCATCATGCGGTTCTTGCGCAGCATGTCGGCGTCGTTGAAGACGGTGAACAGTGCAAGGGCCAGTCGGAGGTAGTCTTCCTCGGGCAGGAACTCGTAGAGGGGTTTGGCCAACCGAGGCATGATGGATGTGCCGCCAGCAACGAACACCTTGAAGCCACGCTTCTCCATGCCGTTCTCGACCCTGATCTGAGAAACGTAGGTGAGGTCTTGGATGGCGGCGGCGACGTGGTCGTGGTCATCGCATCCGGTGAAAGCGCTCTTGAATTTGCGAGGGAATGCCTGGGTTAATGGGTGCCGTACCGCGAACCTCACGAAAGCAGCTAGGTAAGGCGTCGGATCGAAGACTTCAGATGCGCAAACGCCCGAAGTCGGCGAACCGACCACGTTCCGGACCACGTTGCCGCAGGCTTCCCGAGTGCTCAGGCCGGCTGAACCTAGCAGCCTCAAACCATCAGGGCACTGGTCCAGTGGGACGTGGTGGAATTGGAAGTTCTCCCGGGTGGTGATGTGTCCCTTACCCAGAGGGACGTATTTGGTACTGAATTCGCCCATGGTGTCCATCTGTTCTGGGGTGATAATACCGCCTGGTATCTTCACCCGGATCATCTGAACGTCAGCCTGGCGTTGGCCGTAAACACCTTGCTTCAAACGGAAGGGTGTGAACTCCGTATTTTCCCTCTCGCCGCCGATGAACGCTGCTGATTCCTCTTCCAACCTCACAATCTCGTCTTCCATGAAGGGAATGATGCTTTGGGAATCCTTAGAAAGCTCTAAGCTCTTTTCGTAGATGCTCTCTTGAGTCGTTGCTTGGGTGTTCGATTGGTCGGCCGAGGTATTGCTAGTCAACTTCGTTCTCCTCCAAATATTTGGGCAAATAAAAAACCCACCGGTTCAATAACGCGGTGGGTTCAAGGGTTCCTAGTTGTGTTTTAGTTAACGCTGAAGGTTACCTGTTCCCTATGTAACAGATACAGGTACAACAAGATGCGCAGAGGGTACCGTTCGGCTTCAACATTATACGGGAGTGTACTATCGCCTCTATTGGCTGTCAACAAACACGTGTAGATTCGAAAGAAAAGGTAGTATTTTCATGCGGCGACTATGCCTGTATAGTCATCGGGTAATAGACGCTGTATCTCGGAGAGAACGGAGCCATGAAATCGACGGCTGATGTAGTTATCGTAGGTGGAGGCGTGGTTGGCGCCAGCATCTTGTTCAATCTTGGCCGATTGGGCGTGACCGACACCTTGCTCGTGGAGAAAGATGTGCTTGGCTCAGGCTCTACCGGAAGGTCTCAGGCCATCTGCCGGATGCATTATTCCAACCCTGTAACGGCTGCCATGGCTTGGGAAAGTCTGGGAATCTTCACTAACTTCGACGAGATAGTGGGCGGAGAGTCTGGCTTTGTGGAGACGGGCTACCTGGTGGTGGTGAAGGAAGAAGACAGCGCGGGCCTGGCCCATAACGTGGCGATGCAATACGGGTTGGGTATCGACACCATGCGGATAACGGCCAAGGATCTGGAAGACATAGCACCTATGGTGTCGGTAGCTGAAGATGAATACATGGCTTGGGAGCCTCTCTCGGGTTACGCTGAT
>CAJWGH010000080.1 GCA_913031095.1 uncultured Chloroflexota bacterium
CTTTCAGTGAAGGCAGGACTTCCTTGGCAAACAACCGCATGCTCTTTTCGACCTCTCCATAGGGCATAGCGCCGAAGCTGAAGGCTGCCAAGAACGACTCGCTCCCTGTACGGGCCCTGGTTCCCATAACCTTCTCGAAGCACTGCTCGGGTGTTCCCCACACCTGTAGGTCTAAGAAAAAGTCTTTCACATCCTGGTTACCGTACCGTTCTATCTTTTCGGTGAACTTGCCGTAGTACTCGTAACCCTTGGTTGTCTTCAAGTGGTCACTTTGGAACTCGTAGTGGTCCATGATCGAGTCCCAATAATTTCCGACGTACTCGGTGGCCATCTCTTTGGCCGTTTCCTCGTCCTCGTGGCAGAATGTGAACCCAACAACGATCGGAGGTGGAGCGGGTGCTCTGTTTACCTCTTGGAATATCTCTCGGTATGCTTTCAGTTCGTTCTCGACCTCGCTCCAAGGCTTCTGGGGAATGATCAACATCCCCAGCCCTAGTTGGGCAAGGACCAGAGAGCTTTCTGGGGAGACTGCGGCGGCGTAGGTCCGGCCTTTGAAGCTTTTGTACGGTTTGGGGCGGATGTCGGCCCGCGGTTGCTTGATTAACTCTCCGTCAAACTCGGCGACACCGTTCTCCAATGCGTCCACCAGTAGCTTGGCGCTTTCGGTGAACCTGGTACGGGACTCTCCCATATCCAACTGAAAGGCGTCGAACTCCACCCTGCCCAAGCCACGCCCAACTCCGACCACAGCCCGGCCTCCGCTCAGATGGTCCAGGACAGAGAATTGTTCCGCTACTCGCAGCGGGTTATGCCACGGCAGCACCACCACCATACTGCCCAACTGCACGGTCTTTGTCCGGCCTGCCATGTAGGAGAGGAACTGGAGCACGTCAGGACACATGGTGTAGTCGGTGAAATGGTGCTCTACGCCCCAGATCGAATCGTAACCTAGGGGCTCGCATAGGTCTGCGATGCGCAGTTCGTTCTGGTATACCTCAAGGTCCGTTCGGGTCTGCCGGTGGTTCTGGAAAAAGGTGGACGTCCCAACGTGCATGATTCCACTCCAGGGGCGGATTTGCCAGTCCCAATCTCTGAGACTCAGTCTACAAGCGGAAAAGGCCTCCGTCCATCAACTGGTAAGCTTTTGCTCCATGGTTGACGTATGTCCCATGAAACTAGGGCTGGATGGCTTTGGTAAAGGCGAGGAGAAGGCATAACGTCAACAATATAATGGGAAGAGGCAACAGAATTTAGATCTGAATCTCTCAAAAGCAATGAAACGAGAACCGTGGAGACACAACATGGATCAGTATACGTTATGACTGGCGTCTAGAAGTACGTGGTTATCTTGGAAGCACCAACATTCTAGGCTTAAAGGATGGTCTTGATCGAAACCGATCAGCTGGAATACGATCCAAATCTCCTGGACATGAACTCTAGGAAAAGCGTGCAGTTCACCCGCGTTTAAAAATAGAAGAGCGGCAGGACTTTGCCTGCCGCTCTTCTATTTGCGATTTAGCCGATTGGAATTACCGGGAGGCCGAGAACCCTGCGGCCTCGATGCCGGCACGGGCGCAGTCTTCATCCTCTTGAGCAGTTCCACCGCTACCGCCTACGGCTCCGATGATCTCGCCGTCCCGGAACACAGGTAGTGCGCCTTGGCCGGGAATCATGTGACCGCCTTCCATGGCCATGAAAGCCCGGAAGATCGGCGCCTGGGAGTTATCAGTCAGTGCGCCGCTGGCAACCTCAAAACTGGCCGAGGCTACGGCTTTGGCACGGGATACGGCTGGGGTCCTCCAGGGAGCCCCGTCCATCTTGCACATGGTTATTAGGTCTCCTCGCGGGTCAACCACAGATATGCTCATCTTGACTCCCAATTCCACCATTTTCGCCTTAGAGCCACCCAAGATAGCTTCAGCTTCAGCAAGGTTCAAAGTAGCCATAACGTCCCTCCGATATCAAGTGCTTAGTGCGTGTGTCGGGCAACATTGTATGTGAGAATTGGGTGGGTGGAAAGAGGCAAAAGAAGAGGCGCCGGCCGGACCGGCGCCTCTTCTTTTTTGGCTTAGATCTCAATCGTACGGTTGGTTATTGGAACGTCACTATTGGTGACAGCGTGCCGGCTTCGGCTATGTTGAACGCGCCAGCCGTGGTTCGGGTCACTATGTCGACCAGGGTGTTGGCGTCATATGCGGCGATGCTCTCTAGCGAGAGTGGCATTGTCCCGTCCGCGTCGTCTTTTATCTTAAATTTGACCACCGCAACAGGTCCGCTTCCGGTTATACCGTTGATGTCGATGATTCCGGCCCAGAGGCGGCCAGGCGACGGGGAGCCGGAGTCTATCAGGGCATCCCCTGACAATAGTCCTCGTTCAATTTGGGCTAGTTCCACTTTGGCCGGATCGTAGGTCAGCACGAATTCTAGGCTGCCCACATTGTCGGCCCGAGTAGCCAAGATTGGGACAGATATGAACTTGGCTGATTCAACCACTGCCGGCTTCGGGATGGCTGTTGGTGAGGCGTCCGGAGTGGTCGACTCTGAGCTTGTGCCTGGACCAGCATCTGGCGCAGGCGTAACGGAAACGGATTCGGAAGGTGGATTTGATTCACCGCCTTCACCACCACCTCCGATTATCCCGATGCCAAATAACAGCCCCACGAGGGCGCCGGCAACAACCGTCGAACCCAACAGCCATTTCCAACTGGTGGTTATTCCGATGTATGCGACTTCTAATATCCAGCGCATGATCTGCTCCCCTAACTAGGCCGGGCCATGTTCAGAATAATCCGTGCGTCGTCGATAGTGATCTTGCCGTCATTGTTGACGTCAAGGGAAAGGTCTACCTCCTGGAGGTTGGACGCCATCTTCAAGACTTGTAAGGCGTCCAACGCAGAGATGTTACTATCCCCATCTGCGTCACCAATGATGCGCGGTCCGACCTTGAAATCGCCGCCTACGAGTTCCATATTCAGCGGCCCACTGGCGTTGTGGTTCACTAAAGCGTCCGATAAGGTAATCGGACTCACAGTGCCGGGAGACCCAACTACCTGGAACTCCACTACGGCGGCCGTTCCGCCTGGAACGGTGCCCTTGGTCGAAGCGAAACCGAACCGAATTTCCCCCGGGTTGTCTAAGGCGAAACTGAAACTATCTTCAGCGAGTCTGGACCCTCTCTCTACTTTGGAAACCCGGAGGGAATCAGGGCTATAGTTCAGGGTGAATCCCAAACTAGTGACGTTCTCGGCCTGGTTCAATTTGATGGGTACCCGGACATGGCTGCCAAACGGGGCTACTCGGGATTCCAAGATCATTGCCGTACCGACTGGTCCAACGATCCGTGGCGATGACTCCGGAGTCGGTTCAGGTGGTGGGTCAACGACCTTCGACTGGTCAGGTTGGATGTCACCCTGACGTTCGACCGTAATCATATAGGTGCCTACCTCGGTAGCCACTTGCCCTGATGCTGAAACTGCGATGGTGTACCATCCAGCTTCAGGGGCTTCCCATTCCAGCTTTTGCTCCAGGCCGAAGTTGGAGGCAGAGAACCCGGCAGCTGGGTTTTCCACCGTAAAGCGAACGCCATCTACCGTGCCTGTCTTGACATCAACCGTGTAGTTGAAGCCCTTCTCGGCCAAGAACTTGAAGTAGTCGTAGTCACTTGAAGGGCTGATAGCGCCGGCGATGGCGTTTCCGAACCCGATGTGGGTGGCATCAACGGCAATGTCGTTGTGTCTGTCCTGCAATGTGATATCAGGTGTTACTTTCAATGAGTAAGTACCAGTGGGCTCGGCGGCCTTAGCCGACGACGATACCTTTACAAAGTAGGGCGCCGATTCTGGGGCGGTCCAACGAACGATGTTGCTTTCCCCGAAGTTCCGCGCACCATTGTCTGAGCTCTCGCCAACATTGTTTACCTCCAAAGAAACTGCTGTCGCCGACCCGTAGGTCAGGTCCAGCAGGTACTCCACGCCACGCTGTGCATTGAAGGTGAAGAAGTCCAAGTCAGATTTGGGGCTGATGGCGCCCTGGTAAACGGTACCGAAGCTCAGTGGTGTACCCGTGGTAGCTGAGTCTAGATGGCGGTCTTGCAGACTGTTATTGGCTGAGACCATAAGTGAGTATGAACCGATGCCCTCAGTTGCCTGCGGTGAATGAGACACTACAACATAGAACATGCCGGTGCTTGCCGCGGTCCAGCCGAGGCCAGTGCCCAGCCCGTTGGTACTTGTGAGTGTGTCGCTATCGGCGTTCTCGATGGAGATTATGGCTCCGTTGGCGGTGATTAATTCCAGAGCTACAGAGTAGTCGACACCTCGTTCAGCCAAGAAAGAGAAGTAGTCCCGGTCAGTCTCCGGGCTAACCGCGCCGGAATGAGCATTGCCGAAGCTGAGTGCAGAGGCGCTGCCGGAAATATCGCCGTGGTGGTCCCGTAGTGTGTTGTCCAAACTCAGGTTCAGCGAATAGGTCCCAATAACGTCGGGCACCTGCGAGGAAGCTGAGACCACGGCCAGGAATGTCCCGTTGGCGGGGGATAGCCATTCCAGAGTCGAACCGACGCCGTCGTTGGAAGCTAGGCTGGTGCCATCGGTTCCGAGGACACTAAGTGAAATGGCGTCGGCGCTGCCCAACGAGGCATCCAACGTGTATTTAATGCCGCGTTGTGCAGGGAATGTGAAATAGTCCAAGTCATCTGCAGGGCTGATTGAGCCCTGATGGGCGTTTCCAAAGCTGGCTACAGTGGCACCATCTGCGGTCTGAGCATGCTGATCTAGCAGCGAAGTGTCCGCGTTCAATTTGATGGCGTAAGTGCCACTCGAATCGCGTACCCGCGTTGTTCCGGAGACCACTATGTAGTAGGTGCTGTTCCGAGGAGAGACCCAATTGAGCGTGTTACCGATGCCGGCGTTGGTCTTTTCCAAACCGGAGAATTCGGTCTGGATGTCGATGCCTACGCCTTCGGATGTGCCAAGATCAACCTCAATGCTGTATTCCACTCCGCGCTGGGCATGGAAGGAGAAGTGGTCGAAGTCGTCGCTACCATCCACTGTGTTGGTCAGGCTAGGTTGGTTGCTCCAAGGGCTAACCGCTCCCTGGTACACGTTGCCGGTTGTGATCGGAGTGGCCCCGCTGGTTTCGTCAGAGTGCCGGTCGACGAAGCGGGTGTCCTCGAACCCACTGAGAGTGTAATTGCCTAGATAGAAAGAGCCGTCGGAATTATTGAGAGTGCCGGCTACTTCTACGTAATAAGTGTCGGTCGTCCTGGCGGTCCAAGAGACGGTTTTTTGGCCCCCTGATACCGTCAGCTCCTGCTCGGGAGAACTGTTGTTTCCCCTGGCTATGGAATTTATGATTGAGAGATTGGCGTTTACAACCGTGACTTCGTCCAGCACGAAGGTGTATTTGACACCCCTCAAGGCTTGGAAAGAGAAGTAATCAACATCGAATAGTATGTCCGATGTGTTGATCATGCCCGAGACTGCCCCTGAACCGATGCTCAGGTTGGTGGAAGTAAACCGATAATCACCATGGTCATCTTCGGCGTGAATAGTGCTCTGATGGGCGAAAAACGCTACCAAGGTTAACGCCAGCAAGAGCAGCGTCATTGGCAGCAACCTCACTGATCTCCGCATGCCAGTCCTCCATTCCTCCGCCGCAGCATCGGCGGTACTGGGGCCGGAGTCATAGCCCACTTAGGACTCT
>CAJWGH010000081.1 GCA_913031095.1 uncultured Chloroflexota bacterium
GGTGCGATTGTTCTCCCACTCTGCCAGTCGGGCTTCTAGAGAATGCTGTCGGAGGGCCATGGTCAAGTCGCCTCGGGTGCGCTCCAGGACCCCGCGCATGGCGTCTGTGCTGTGCCTGAGACCGCTGGTCACTCCCTCAGGAAAGTCGATAGTGACCAGCACGCTATACATCTCGTCCATTATGTCCATGAATTCTTGGCAACCATCTACCGCGTCGCGCCTTAGAGCGTCCAGGATATATCGGCGGAGTTCACCGATGACTTCAGCCATGCCGTTGATATAGGCTGCGGCGTCAACCTTCAAATCATTGATGGAAGGAATATCAGAGCCTGATATGACCGCTAAGGTGACGTTCGCTTCGGTGAATTCTTTGCGTGCATCGTTCATGAATCCGGCGTTGAATATGGACGGACTACTGGCGGCTATGTGATCCGCGTCACTGAGCCTGGCGGCGCCTTTACTGATTAACTCCCGGGCGTCTTCGAAAGCCCCACGGTGCACGGCCCGAATGGCGTTGGCGGAGAACCGGATAACCTCTCTGGAGACTGAAAGGGCTTGTTCTCGGTCGCGGTTTCTCTCCGCGAGCTCCTCGATCACGGAAGCGCCGATCGATGATAGGTATACGCTATATCGCGATGGCATTAGATACGCACCCCGGCTTCTTCTATTATCTTCACAAGATTGGCGGTGGCGGCTTCCAAGCAGTGGAAGATCGCCTGGTAGCGGCTATAATCACGACCCGGGCCGGTCACAACTCCATGCCTTTGGGTGTCTCTCCCGACCGGGCGGCGTCGATGTTGTCCCGCACGGATTTCGGCATCTCCTTGCCGAATTTACTGTAAGCGTCTTCCACTCCTCGGCCGATATTACCGGGATCGTTGTAGTAATCGGGCGACCGGTGTTCGTTGCCGAGGAGAGAACTCCGGTTGCCCGACGAGACCGTCTTGCCCAAGGCGAAGGAAGACATCCGCCGCTCCATGTCCTTGCTTTGGCAGTGGGAACAGGCGGCCTCGATCTCGCTGTTGATTGACCTTAGGAAGAACGAGGTGAGTTTAGTGCAGGTCTGACATCGGTATTCGTAGATAGGCATGGAGAGTGTCTCCCGAAAGCTGACGGCCCCTAGCTGAGGGCTGTCAGCTACGAATTCTTGATGTCCTTGCGTTCACGGCTGAAGTCGGGCGTTGTCTGGCCGCCCATCTCCTTTTTGATTCGCCCCATGTAGTTGTCTACGCTGGCGGAGTCGCTTTCATTGACGTCCCCCATGGTCTCTTGGCTGGGTGTCCAGTTGAGACTATCACCCCAGGAACCACGGAAGGAGAACTTGGAGATAATCTTCTCCATATTAATGCCGTGACAGTGATTACAGGCCGGCTGGGTTCCACCGGACCTGGTTCGGACTAGGACAGAAGTGATTTCTTGGCAGTCGCCGCAGCGGTATTCGTAAAGGGGCACTAGATCAGTCCATATAGGGCAAGATTATCTGCGTCGGAATTGTACCCCCCATTTTAACATGAGCGAATTCGGGTACATCTATCCGGCCAATAACACCTTTCGTCTTGAGGTGATCTAGGAGCGTGCATCGGTCAAGTTTGTGTTGGCAGTCAACTCCGACCAATCCTAATGGTGGTTCGATGGGCTCAGTACGGATGGTTTCCCATATGAAATTGAGGCAACGGAAATCGCCTTCAATGGCTACCGTGAAGGGAGCGAGTCAGCATTGGCTATTGTATAATGCGGCCACTTGAGCCGCTGGATTTACACGCTGACGACGGATTTCAACCCGGACTGTGCCGAGGTGCCGCCATGGCGGATGAACAAGCCCATACATTACCCCTATTCGGCGACGACCAACCGGAAGTCTCTGAGGATCCCTCTGCCAAGGAACTGGTGGCCGTCAAAGAACGTGAGCCGCTGTTGATGATTATGGACGGCCACGCCATGGTCCACCGTTCTTTCCGGGCGATATCCACTCAACGGCATCTGACGGTGAACGCCACTGGCGAAGATGTGACCGGAGTGTACGGGTTCGCTAATGTGTTCCTGCGCGCACTAAATGAGTGGAATCCCGCTTATTGCGCCATCGCATTTGATATGTCGGCCCCCACCTTCCGGCACAAACAGTTCCCGGAGTACAAGGCCCAGCGAGAGTCCACCCCCGAAGAACTGCGCCCGCAGTTTGGCCGCGTGAAGCAGTTGATGGAGGCTTTTGGCGTCGCCGTATACGAACTGGAAGGTTGGGAGGCGGATGACGTCATCGGCACACTTTCGGCCCAGGCGGAGAAGATCGGCTTGGACTCCGTCATCCTCACTGGAGACAGGGACACTTTTCAGTTGATCTCCCCCAAGGTAAGGGTAGATCTCGCTTCCAGCATCCAGGACCGGCGTGTCTACGACGAAGCTGAACTGTCGGAACGCTACTCAGGGCTCACCGCCTCACAGCAGACCGACTTCAAGGCTCTGTTGGGTGACACTTCTGACAACATCCCAGGTGTGCCCAAAGTAGGCGAGAAGACAGCCATCGCCCTGCTCAACGATTACCAGAGCCTCGAGGGCATCTACGAGCACATAGACGATGTAAGCCGGCCCAGCGTTAAGCAGTCTCTGGAGGAGTTCAAAGACCGTGCATTCTCTAACCGGGACCTGATGACCATCGACCGGAAGAGCCCAGTGGAATTAGATCTGGAAAAGGCCAAGTTTGGTGACTTCGACCGGAACTCCGTGGTTCAGCTGATGACAGAACTAGAGTTCTTTACGGTCATCCCCCGCATACCTGAGACGACTTCCCAAGTGGCGGTCGAAGCCAACGAGGCTCCAACTCAGGCGCCAAGTGAAAGCGCAGACTATACATTAGTTCAGACTAAAGAGCAGCTGGAACAGATGTTGGACACGCTGCATGAGGCCGGCAGCTTCTCCTTCGATACTGAGACCACAGGTCTAGATGCTGTTCAAGCGGGATTGGTAGGCCTGAGTTTCTCCACTTCGCCCTCGGTAGCCTGGTACGTACCAGTAGGGCACCTGGAGGGCGAGCAGATACCTCTGGAAGAAGTCCTGGCAGCGGTGCGTCCGTTGTTTGAGTCGCCGGATATCAGCAAGTGCGCCCACAACGCAAATTACGATATGACGATACTTGCCAGCCACGGCATCGAATGCCAGGGAGTTGATTTCGACACCATGGTCGCCGCTCACCTCTTAAGCCGCGGACAACTGGGTCTGAAGAATCTGGCTCTTGATGTACTGGGCCAAGAGATGACTCCCATCACGGAGTTGATCGGCACCGGGCGCAAGCAGCTTTCTTTCGATCAAGTTGACATAACTATGGCAGCACCGTACGCAGCAGCAGATGCAGATATGACAGGCCGGCTGAGGTTGGCATTCGAAGAACCGGTGGTACGAGAGGCTATGAGCTCGCTGATGACCGACATGGAGATGCCGTTGGTGCCGGTATTGGTGACCATGCAACGCCACGGCATCAAGCTGGACGCAGCTGCCCTGCGGGAGATGTCTGAGGATCTGCGAGAGCAGATGTTCCAGACGGAAGAGGAACTGTACAAGTCTATCGGCCACACAGTGAATATTAACTCCCCTCAGCAATTGAGCGACCTGCTTTTCAATGAGATCGGTCTGCCCAAGACCAAACGGACGAAGACCGGCTATTCCACCGACGCCAACTCCCTGGAGGGCCTGAAAGGCCTGCATCCGGTGGTGGATCAGATACTGGACTACCGTCAGGTTTCGAAACTTAAATCGACCTATGTGGACGCACTGCCAGGCATGGTCAATCCGGCAACCGGCCGCGTGCATACTAGCTACAATCAGACCGGATCAGCGACCGGGCGCATGTCCAGCAGTGACCCGAACTTGCAGAACATCCCCATACGCACCGAGTTGGGTCGACAGGTGAGAAAGGCGTTTGTTGCAGACGGCGCCCCCGACTGGCTGCTGTTCTCGGCAGACTACTCACAGATCGAATTGCGGGTTCTGGCCCACATTTCCCAGGACCCAGGCTTGCTTGACGCTTTCCAGCGAGGCGAGGATATTCACTCGTCCACTGCCTCTTTGATGTTTGAAGTGCCGCTGAACGAGGTTAATGCTGAGCAGCGACGTATCGCCAAAGTGCTTAATTTTGGAGTGATCTATGGACTGTCTCCCCACGGCATATCTCAGCAGACTGGCTTCAGCCGAGAGGAAGGAGCATCGTTTATCGAGAACTACTTCAGTAAGTACCCTGGCATCAACGACTACTTGGATCAGGTGAAAGTAAAAGCCAGGGCAGACCAATACGTGGAGACCCTGCTGGGGCGTCGCCGCTACCTGCCGGACATCAATAGTCCCAATTTCAACGTGCGCGGTGGAGCAGAGCGCATGGCCATTAATATGCCCATCCAAGGCACAGCAGCCGACATAATGAAGCTGGCCATGATTAGGGTCCAGAACCGACTGGATGAGGAGGGCTTGCAGACCAAGATGCTCCTTCAGGTGCATGACGAACTGGTCTTCGAGACCCCTAAAGAAGAGATGAGAGCCCTCAAAGACTTGGTCTTTGATGAGATGCCTGCCGCTATGGACCTGGACGTAACCCTCAAAGTGGATGCTAAGTGGGGACAAACTTGGGGAGACATGGAGTAGACGGTAGGATCACGGATTCTATATGGCTGTGGTGCACCCACCGCCCACAGGAATAACAACTAGATATGGAACTCTATCGCAGCTTTATATTTGTGCCCGGTAACAGGGAGAACATGCTGGAACGGGCGAAGTCATTCAAGGCCGATGTGATTATGGTTGACCTGGAGGATTCGGTTCCTCCGGGTGAGAAAGTCACCGCCAGAGATATAGCTAAGGATTGGGTGCCGACGCTGCGCCGCGAAGGGCATCGTGTCATGGTACGGGTCAATTCTTTGGACACGGGTTTAACCCGCTCAGAACTTGAAACGTTGGTGTCTCCGGACCTCTACGGCATCAGCTTGGGCAAGGTAGAGTCAAAGTGGAATATCCTGGACGTTGACCGGATACTGCGCGCCATCGAGCCGTTGGCAGGCGTTGAACCAGGTTTAACTAAGATTGTTGCCTGGGCCGAGACGGCCAGCGCGTTGGTTGACGCCAAAGATATCGCAGCATCATCCTCAAGGGTTATAGCGTTGGCCTTTGGCGCCGAGGATTTCACGAATGACATGGGTATCGAGCGTTCGGACGCCGGAGACGAGGTCCAGGTGCCACGGTCTTTGGTGCCAGTGGCGGCAAGGGCAGCTAACGTTGCTTCCCTGGACTCTCCATTCGTGGCATTCCAAGACCCGGGTGCGTTGCGTGCTGACGCACAGAGGGCTCGTCAGATGGGCTACACCGGCAAGCATGCTATTCACCCGGCCCAGCTTGACATAATAAACGAAGTATTCAGCCCAGCACCTGATGAAGTCGCCTATGCCCGGAGAATAATAGAAGCTTGGGACAAGGCCCAAGCCGAAGGACGCGGCTCCCTAGCCATGGACGGCCGTATGGTAGACGTGCCGGTGGTGAAACGAGCCCAGAACCTGTTGGCCTTCGCCGACGCCGTAGAAGCCCAAGGGCGCTAAGCGCCGCTTTCTTAGGCAGTGAAAACTTGAAAGATGATTTTCAAAAGACGGATCGTATCGTTCTGGAAGGCATGCGCTTTTA
>CAJWGH010000082.1 GCA_913031095.1 uncultured Chloroflexota bacterium
GGACTCCCGGGAGAGTACCCGTATCTGAGGGGTGTTCACGCCTCCGGATACCGTGGGCGCCTTTGGACCATGCGCATGTTCGCCGGGTTCGGTCTCCCTGTAGAGACCAACGCTCGGTTCAAGTTCCTCTTGGAACAAGGCCAGACCGGCCTGAGTGTCGCCTTCGATATGCCCACGCTCTACGGCTATGACACTGACGACCCTCGCGGCGCCGGTGAGTTTGGCACCTGCGGCGTCGCTGTTTCTTCCTTGGCTGATATGGAGACCCTGTTCCAGGGAATCAAACTGGACCAGATCACCACGTCGATGACGATTAATAGTCCGGCGGCCATTATATGGGCGATGTATATAGCCCTAGCTGAGAAACAAGGCGCCTCCATGGACAAACTCGGCGGCACCATCCAGAACGATATACTCAAGGAATTTATCGCTCAGAACGAATACATATTCCCACCCGGACCTTCCATGCGCCTTGTCACGGACACAGTGGAATACGCCACCCGCAATGTGCCCCGCTGGAACCCGATCAGCATCAGCGGGTACCACATCCGAGAGGCCGGCTCGAACGCCATCCAAGAACTGGCGTTTACCCTTGCTGACGGTTTCGAATATGTACGCCATGCTCTCGACCGGGGGATGAAGATAGACGAGTTCGCACCCCGGCTAAGTTTCTTCTTCAACTCCCACAACAATTTCTTTGAGGAAGTAGGCAAGTTCCGAGCGGCACGACGCATTTGGGCTAAAGAGATGCAGGAGACCTTCGGCGCCAAAGACCCGCGCTCTCACCAGTTGAGGTTCCACGCCCAAACGTCGGGGCAGACCCTTACCGCCCAGCAGCCGGAGAATAATGTGGTCAGAGTGTCATTCCAGGCGATGGCCGCCGTCCTGGGTGGTTGCCAATCACTGCACACCAATGGCAAGGACGAGGCTTGGGCGCTCCCATCTGAGGAAGCCGCCCTGCAGGCTCTTCGCACTCAGCAGATAATCGCCCACGAGACGGGCATAACCGACACCGTCGATCCGCTGGGTGGCAGTTACTTCGTGGAGACCATGACCAATAACCTGGAAAAGGCCAGCTACGATTACTTTCGTCGCATTGACGATATCGGCGGTGTTATTCCAGCCTTGGAAACCGGCTTCCTACAACGGGAGATAGCCGACGCTTCATACGTCTACCAGCAGGAAGATGATCGGAGAGAGCGCATCACTGTAGGGGTCAACGAATACCGAACGGAAGAAGGTTCTGAGATTCCTTTGCTCCGGGTTGACCGCGAAGGCGAGAAGAAGCAGGTTGAAGGTCTGAACGAGGTCCGACGTACCCGTGACAACCGGGAAGTAGCCCAGCGGTTAAAAGCTTTGGAACAGGCGGCTCGTGGTTCGGAAAACACTATGCCACATTTAGTTGAAGCCGCTAAGGCCTACGCCACCTTGGGCGAGATGATGGACGTTTTCCGGGATGTTTTCGGTGAGTACAACCCGTCCTGGGGTTACTGACGATAGGTCACAAGATGGCGTAAGGAGGTGAGGAGATTACTATCCTCTCCAAAGGCCGTACATACCCCGAAGGAGAATTCTTTGGGGCACCAATTTCTTGTGATGTTGGAGCATGGCGGGCTACGTTCTTCATGGGTGGCTCGAAATGACTACGAAGACCGACAGAAAAACGGCCCCGGGTTTTTGAATAAGCCCGGGGCCGTTTTTGTCGTTAATCCTAATATATCCTAGATTGATTCTTCCTCTTTGGCCCTCTTGGCGTCTTCGATTACTTTGGGTTCCAGGTTGGCTGGCACCTGATCATAGTGGTCAAATTCCAAAGAGTAAGTACCCCGGCCTTGGCTCACCGAGCGCAAGTCCTGCGCGTAGCGCTGGACCTCCGCCAACGGGACCTCTGCTTCTATGATGGTAGTTCCATCGTCGGGATTCATGCCGAGAATCCGTCCTCGTTTTCCATTGATGTCACTGATTACCTCTCCGGTGTAGGCGTCCGGTACGTTTATTGAAAGCTTAACCACTGGTTCTAGTAGCACCGGGCCAGCGTCTCCCAGACCTTGCTTCAGAGCCTGGATGCTGGCAATCTCGAAAGACATACCTGAAGAGTCAACGTCATGGTAACTGCCGTCGTACAAAACTGCCTTTAGGTCAACCAATGGGAAGCCCGCCAGTGACCCTTCGTCCAGTGCCTTGTTCACGCCTTTCTCTACCGAAGGGATGTATTCCTTGGGTACGCGTCCTCCGGTGATTTCGGTAGCAAATTCAAAGCCCTGGTCACGGTCTTGAGGCTCTAATCTGAGAAGTACGTGGCCGAATTGCCCGTGACCACCCGATTGCTTCTTGTGACGGTACTCGCTGTTGGCGGTCTTGGTGATAGTCTCGCGGTACGGTACCCTGGGCATCTTCACTCGCAGGTCAGCGCCGAATTTCCGTTTAATCTTCTCTAAGGCAACCTCAATCTGGGCATCTCCAAGACCGGTAATCAGAGATTCGCTAGTGTTGGCGTCACGGCTGAACTGCAGTGTGGGGTCCTCTTCCACGATCCTGCCGAGAGCCATGGACATCTTGTCCAAGTCGTCTTTGGACGCTGGAGTGACCGCCATTCTGAAGTAGCCAACTGGCTGCTTGATCCGGGGGAATTTTAGAGCGGCGTCGCGGATCGAAAGTGTATCGCCGGTCAGGGTTGTATTCAGTTTGCCGATGGCACCCATGTCCCCTGCCGTAATCTCGGCAACGTTATCCTGGTTCTTGCCCTTGGGCAGATATAGCTGTCCGATGCGTTCAGCCTGTTCCCGATTGCTGTTCCACACTTCGGAGTTGCTTTTGATTGTGCCTTGGTAGACTCTGAAGACCGAGAGCTTACCCACGAACGGGTCGGCCATTGTTTTGAAAACGAAAGCGGCAAGAGGGGCTGCGGCGTCCGCTTGGTATTCAGCCGCTTCGTCGCCTTTGGATATTACAGCGGGCTTACCGTCTATAGGCGAAGGCAGGAAGGAGCGAGTCATTTCGAGAAACTCAATTATTCCGATGGCTTCCGGAGCTGAAGAGGTTGCCAAGATCGGCACCAGTTTTCCGGCTAAGACGGCAGTTCTCACTCCGGAAATCACTTCTTCAGATGAGAGTTCTTCGCCGCTCAGGTAGCGGTCGGCTAACTCGTCGTCGCTTTCTGCAGCTGCTTCGATCAGACGTTCCCGAGCTGCTGCCACCTCGTCGGCGACTTCCGAAGGGATGTCTGTGGGTGGGTCGATGATGCTGATTACACCCTTGAAATCTTGGGCGTCCCCTAGAGGAATCTGGAACGGGATGCACTGGCGTCCGAATGACGCCTGGATATCTGAGACGTTACGCAAGAAGTTCGCGTTCTCCCGATCCATTCTGTTGACCACGAACATCCTGGGAATCTGGGAGGACTCGCACATGTTCCAAGACCTTTCCGTTCCCACGTCCACGCCGGTGGGGCCTGCCACGACGATGGCGGCTCCTTCTACGACGCGGAGTGCGCTTACAACTTCGCCTAGGAAATCGTCGTAACCGGGCGTATCGAGGAAGTTGATCTTGGCGTCGCCATCAATGATTGACACGAGGCTGGTCTGGATACTGCCTCCCCGTTTCACTTCTTCCGGCTCAAAGTCTGAAACGGTGTTGCCGTCAGTGATAGTACCCATTCGGGTGGTGGCTTTTGTAGTGAACAAAGCCGCTTCGGCAAGAGAGGTCTTACCGGATCCGGAGTGGCCGAGGAGGGCCACGTTTCTCAGGTCTTTTGCATCCATGTTTGGCATCGCTCCCTTTCTTTTGGTGATGGGGAATGGGCCAACTGGCCTCAAAGGCTCAGTGGACGTAGCAATTTGGGTGCCTACCTGTTGTTAAAACCTACGGCCACGTCTACGACGTAGCGCAGTTTGTGGCCCCATTTTATGGGTTTTAGGTCAGTCGCGCAATATGGACCGTGGAGCCTGCCCCAACGGATCTGAGAGAAGACTGATTGACACTCCTGTGGCCAACGATATAATGGGCACCTATCGAAGCAGGGCGCCTAAGTAAACGGACTTACGGGCTTGGAGCAAGGTAAGCCTCTGTGGCGATACATCAACGTTGATAATTGAAGATTTAAGGTAGGTTTGTATGTCCAGAAAAGAGATAATTTCCACTGACAAGGTAACGGCCGGAGCGGCTCCATTGTCTCAAGCCACCAAGCTCGGAGACCTTGTCTTTGTTGCTGGCAATACCGGTCGCCATCCCACCAACGGCGAAGTTGGCAACGGCATAAAGGAGCAGACCAGGTACGCCTTGGAACGAATCTCTTTGATATTGGATGCGGCTGGCTCGTCCATCGACAATGTGCTGACCAATACCTGCTATGTGTCAAACCGGGATGACCTGCCGGGCTTCAATGAAGTCTACGCAGAGTTCTTCACCCATGATCGGCCTGCCCGAACTACAGTAGTCGTCAATTTCGGAGACCCAAACAACCTTGTAGAGGTCACCAGCACCGCCTACATCTCAGACTGAGACCAGAGAGGTACCTGATGGCGGCTAGGGCATACATATTTATCGAGACCCAGGTCGGCAAATCCCGGGACGTGGCAACGGCTCTCCAGGCTCTTTCTGGCGTGCCGTCAGTGGATGTAGTCACCGGGGAGTTCGACATCATTGCCCTGGTGGAAGCGCCCGATATGGTAGCGATGGCCGACCTGGTAACTGGCCAGGTCCAGTCGATCCCCGGGGTTACCCGGACCATCACATGCGTCGCGGCATAGTTCCATTAGTCATCTTTTCGAAACATTGTTGACTGTTCAGCCTGTGTGCTATCCCACCTTTCTATAGATTGTGTGTGACCGGTTGGTGGCGTGAGGTCTGATTTGCGTGGGCCAGTCCCCCTTCTCCGATTCTGCTAACCACCCATTTGACGTTGGAATCTCAGGAGAATCGATGTCGTACAGCGCGGCGTAGCGGGCCATCCCTTCATTGTTGGTCGATTCGACCTTGTAGCGGACGCAGCCATTAACTCCAGGCGCCTTCACGATATTAGGCACGTGTTGGGTATCGTAAACTCGGTTGAACTCGTCTTCCATATCCGCAGGAATGTCCATCATCACTAGATAAGCGTAGTTACCCATAAGTACTCACCTTCCAAATATTCAGCGTTGTACGGCTGCCTGCCTGTGGTGGTTGACTCCAGGTAGGCCTGCACGTAGAATCCGAAGCTCAGCGACCGGTAGTGTGCCGCTCCTTCAGCGGTTCCTTCGCTTCGGCGGGCCGGCCGCTCTTTCTATTCATGGCGTAAGCCTTAGTACGTGAGGGCGGAAGGCGTGCCTTCCGGTAGGTCAACATCCAAGGCTTGTAGGGCGTGGGCAAGGGTGTGGTAGTAGCCGCTAACAACCAATACGTCTACCACCCCTTCGTCACCGATCATGGCCTGCAACCCTTTGAACGTAGTATCTGACACTCGGTGCTGCCTGAGAATCTCCAGAACGAACTGCACCACCGCAGCGTCCTTAGCGTCGAAGCCGGTCGGAGCCCGGTATTCATGGATGGCGGCGATAGTCTCGTCGGACAAACCGGCGGCTTTTGCAGCGGGTTGGTTGA
>CAJWGH010000083.1 GCA_913031095.1 uncultured Chloroflexota bacterium
CGGCGGCTAGTTTCATGTCGCGTTCGTAGTAACCCTGATAATCAGGTGGAACGGTGGCTGGGTCGACACCCTGCCACACAAGGCGTGCGCGCTCTCTCTGCTGCTCCGTGTACCAGCCGATGAGATCGGTGGCGCGGTCTTCTATAATTTTGGGGTCTTCATGGCAGAATCCTGCGGTCATCAGAGCGTTGTGGCTGTTGGGTGAGACGCCGGTAGGGTTGACCGATTCCAGGGCCTTCTGGTAGAGCTCAAGGACCTCCCCTACTTTCTCTGGGCCACCTTCGCTTCCTACTAGGGCGCCTAGGCCAAGCTCGGCGGCCGTGCGAGTGGTGCTTTCGCTAGAGCATGCTGACCAGAGTGGAGGATGGGGCTTCTGGATGGGCTTGGGTAGCACTTCCCTGTTCGGGATCTGGTAATACGTGCCCTCGTGGGAGAACACTTCTTCGGTCCACATACGAGGCAGGACCTGAGCAAATTCCTCCCACATGCCTCGGGTGTCTTCGAGTTTGGTGCCATAGGGCGTCAGCTGGTAGGGATAGCCCGTGCGGCCCAGGCCGACGTCCACACGTCCATTGCTGAGAATGTCCAGCGTGGCCATCCGGGCTGCAGTGTGCAAGGGGTGATGGATAGGGGCCAGTACCACTCCAACTCCCAGGCGGATACGCGAGGTGCGTTGGCTCACAGCAGCCAGGGTCAAGTCGGGAGCGCTGTTGTGAGACCAGACAGGCCGGAAGTGGTGCTCAGAGAACCAGACGCTGTCGTAGCCCATTTCTTCGGCATAGGCAATCTGGTCTAGAGCCTCCCAGATGCGCCTGGCTTCACTTTCGTCATCCCAGGGTTTAGGTACCTGAATCTGATAGAACAATCCGAATTTCATGGGTCCCTCCGTAGACTCCCCCAGGTGAGAGCGCCAGGATTTGGTTTCAAATGGCTTGAGGCCATTATAAAGAGGGAATAAACCCAGTCAATGCTGCGACTGGTTATCGGGCCAAATTGTGGATGTGTTACTGGCCTGGTTACGGAGGAAATGTGGCACTGAAATAGACCGGGCCGGGGAGAGATTGACTGTCCATGGTATCGGGCTAATATTAAGCTTGACCGGCCCCTTCATATCTGCAACTTCAAATCTAGACTCATTGAGTATAGCGCTGGGTACAAAAATCTTTTCCTCGGCTAAAATGAGTTGGAATTCCGCCGTAATATTTGCCTATGTTGCTGATGATAAGAAGTCGACGAGTGTAAGAGAGTATCAAGTCGCAATTGGTGTTTTTCGCAGTGATATTTCTTAAGGTTCGGCCGGCAAAATAACTTATAGAAAGTAGCAGCGAGCCACCGACAGAATTAGTACCCAACGCGCAGGCGAAAACAACCCCAATGTCTTGGGGCTTGATGCTTAATATGACTTGCGGATTCTTTCTGGGAGTGCACTCCTACCGTCCTTGAATCGTCTCTAGCCGTTCTTGTCAAAACCCTTGGGTTCCGGCATTCTACAATCAAGCCAGCGAAAATTTCTGGGAATACTAAACGGGCGGAAAGGGACTCCACCGAATGAGCAACATGAGGTTTGGCCAAAGGATAGGAAAAGAAGGCGAACTGCGTCCTGGGGCATCGGCGTTAATCTTCAACGAAACGAGAGACCGTATCTTGATGACTCAGCGCGAGGACAACAACCGCTGGTGTCTGCCGGGAGGTGGGATGGATCCAGGTGAAAGCGCAGCCGAAGCCTGTGTGAGAGAAGTATTGGAAGAGACCGGCCTAGAGGTGAAAGTGGTTAGATTGGTGGGCGTATACAC
This sequence comes from uncultured Chloroflexota bacterium, assembly GCA_913031095.1. The sequence goes on from CAJWGH010000083.1 coordinate 1,794, forward strand.
GTCTCCTAACATCCTTGTCGAATACCCAGACGGTAACAAGATTCAACCTGTGGCGTTCAGTTTTGAGGCCGGGATAACGGGAGGAGAATTGGTGTTGAGTGATGAGACGATCGCTTTCGGCTGGTACACGGTGGCCGAAATCGAGTCTATGGACACTTTAGAGCATCATCTTCCTCGTATTCACGATGCCGTGAAGAATCGACCCGAAGCGGTCTTCCAGTGAGGCTATGGACAAGAAGAATGGGTTCACACTGAAGTTGCAGTGGCGGTACGATAATAGACGATGTATCTGGCAGCCCCTGTTGGGCGTGGCTGCACCGGGCTACAGAATAGTAGCTGGCTAGAAACGTTTCCAAAATCAGGGAGAAAGAGATTGCGAATCGCGATATTTGGTGCCGGGGGTATAGGCGGCTATTTAGGCGGGCGACTCTCCCAGGCGGGCGAGGAGGTTGTTCTCATAGCCCGTGGGGAGCATCTACAGGCTATTCGGAATCACGGCCTAAAAATTGATAGTGTTAAGGGTGATTTCGTAGCCACCCCGGCTCTCGCGACTTCCAACCCTAACGAGGTTGGCACTGTTGATGCGGTGATTTTGGGTGTCAAAGCTTGGCAGGTGATTGGTGCCGCCGAGGCGATGCGACCCATGATCGGATCAGAAACGTTTGTTGTGCCGATGCAAAACGGTGTGGAAACCCCGGGGCAACTGACTTCCGTGCTTGGCGAGAAAGCGGTGGTTGTCGGATTGGGTGGCCTAGTCAGCTATATCGTTGAACCAGGACACATCGTCCACGCAGGCGGCGAACCCTTCGTGTCTTTTGGCGAGTCTGACGACTCTGCTACTGAACGCACCCGCCGGTTGCTACAGGCGTTCCAGAACGCCGGGGTTAATGCCAACATCCCTTCCAACATTCACGCTGCGCTTTGGGGCAAACTGGCGTTCATGGCGGCCAACAGCGGTGTCGGCGCCATCACCCGCGTACCGTCGGGTCAGTGGCGCAGTCTGGCGGGTTCCTGGGAAATGGCACAGCAGGTCGTAAAAGAGGTCTTGGCGGTTGCATCCGCGAAGGATATTGACATGCCAGGAGATGCGTTCTCCTCAACCATAGCTAGACTGGAAGGGTCGCCGCAGGACAGTACATCATCGATGCAGCGCGACCTGATGGACGGCAAGCCATCGGAGTTAGAAGTCCAAAGTGGCGGCGTCGTGCGTTTGGGGCTAGAAGTAGGCGTACCGACTCCGGTGAACGCCTTTATCTACAATAGCCTGCTTCCTCAAGAAATGAAGGCTCGTGGAGAATCCTCGAGCAAGGATTCAGGGTGAGCTGAAGATTCTATGATGCCGGTTACAGTCACCTTGGACTTTTCGGTCATACCCAAACGGGCAGAAGCGTTCAAAGCTTTGCTACGAGAGTTGTTACCTGACACCAGAGCTTATGAAGGTTGCCTGAAAGTGGATGTTTATGAAGACCAGGACAATCCTGGGCGTATCTACTTGTTGGAAGACTGGGAATCCAAGGCCCATCAGCAAAGGTATCAAGCGTGGCGGGACCAGTCAGGCATTGCCAAGGTTGTTGGCCCATACCTGGCAGGCGAGCCCCGATTCAATTACTTCTACAAGCAAGATATTTAGATATAGGAATTGGGCCATTGCGACAAAAACCTCAGCTATTGACTAAGGTTTTTATTGCAGATGCCAGTGGCGGGGTGGGGCCTCATGGGCTGGAAGAACGCGTATCTGAAGCGAAGGGATCATGAAGGCCCGGTCGCAAGTGCGGCACCGCCATCTTCCGAATGGGTGGAACCCCTCCGCGCGGTGGATATCGGTGCTTCTGCACCTGGCGCACGCCTTTACCTCGTAGGGCATCTCATTGGCGGTGTCTTCAGGTTGTGAGTGCGTAGGCATTCTCGACTCACTGAGTTGTTCTTGCCAGCCCCTAAGGGAGCGGCATAGATATGCTGACCGAAGCTACCGGGAAGCGAGTCCTATGACCCTCTCCGGTCAAATCCTCCCAAAGCCTGAGATCGTTGGGCCCAAAGCTGTGGATTGTGCCGTCGGACAACTGGATGTCTATCTGCCCGCTAAGCATGCTCATCCAGCGTCGGCGGGGTGCGGGGTGAAAATCGGAGAACTCAGTGGGTTCGTTGATCTGGATCGAACAATCAGAGCAGGCCTTGAGAGTTTCCAGCACGGGGTCGTCCACCTGCAACTCTTCAATCAGGCTCTTGCCGTCACCGCCAGTGTACATCCGAAAAACGCCCATTCTCAAGTCCCCTTACTCATGGTCGACAGATAAAATTTATTGTATTTTCGCGCCTATATTAGCTTAATCAGCCAGGTTGGTCGGTTTGTGGCCGCTGAGTCTTATTAGTCAACCTGCCGCAAGTGGTCGCGCTGGGTCTCCCCGGTGTAGGCGGTGCGGAAACGGCCCCGGCGTTGGAGCTCGGGCACTACCATGTCCACGAATTCCTCGATGGCTCCAGGGCAATAGATGGGCGATAGCATGAATCCGTCACCGCCAACCTCGTCGAAAAACGCTTCGAGTTGGTCCGCCACGCCCGCTGCCGTGCCCACAAACTGGGGAAGACCTACGCTTTCGCCGTGGCGTTGGGCGACCTCCTTTACGGTCATAGAGTCTCCGTTTTCTTTCTGGTAAACCCTCTTGGACCGCTGCAACTCGGGCTCTTCTCGGCTCATCATCTCGTCGTCAGGGGATAACCTTGAGAGATCGAAATTTAAGTGACCTGACAACATGGCCATCCCGCCTTCTAAGGGCACCAGTTCGTTGTGTTCTTGCTGTTTCTCCCGAGCTTCAGCCTCACTCCTCCCGATGATAGGCTGTGCGCCGAAGAGAATAGCACATTCGTTAGGGTCGCGCCCGAAATCTGAAACTCGGTCTTTGACTTGAGTGTAATAGCTGGCGGCACCTTTGGGCCGTGGGTGAATTGCAAACACCGCGTCAGCATACTTTGCAGCAAGTTCTATTCCCATTGGGGACGTGCCGGCTTGAATCAGAGAGGGACCATTTTGAGGAGACCGAACAACATTTAGGGGTCCTCTCGAACGGTAGAATCGGCCTTGGTACTCGATCCTTCGAACCTTTGACGCATCAGCAAAAATGGCCTTTTCGCGATCCATAACTACTGCGTCTTCGTCCCAGCTGTTCCATAGCTGCTGGCATACTTCGATGAACTCATGGGCTTTTTCATAGCGCAATTCTGCTGGGTCAAGGTTGGTGTGACCATGGTTGGCAGCCTGATTTTCGTTCAGCGAGGTTACGACATTCCAAGCCGCCCTGCCTCTGGTCAGGTGATCCAAAGTAGCCCAGAGACGGGCTGCGTAGAACGGCAGGTGATAGCTAGTAGAAAAAGTTGCGCCTAGACCGATGTATTTGGTTACAGCAGCGATCATCGTCAACAGGGGAATTGGGTCATGTTCTGGTGCCTGGGTTGCATATCTCAAAGCAGGGCTCAGAGAGCCTTTGTAGGAGTCAGAAATATAATTTAAGTCAGCGAAGAATACTGTGTCATAGAGGCCACGCTCACAGACTTGAGCTATGTGTTGGTAGAGTTCGGGTCTACGCCAAGTTTCGTCAGCCCATGTGGTATTGGGATGACGCCACATGGCGAGGCTGTGGTATGTAGGACCGTGAACCAGAAATTGAGCGAGGTGGAACTTCTTTTTGATACTTTTCACACGCACACCATTAGCAGGAAAGG
>CAJWGH010000084.1 GCA_913031095.1 uncultured Chloroflexota bacterium
GCAGATATCGTTCCGAACCACGGCGTCGGAGAACTTATCTCTGATGGAGTTAATCGCTCTGGCGGTATCACCGACAGAAAGGGTAGTCTGCGTGAGCACAGCCACTTCCTGGTTAGCTCCCCAATCCGGTAATTCCCTCTCTGAAGTATCGTCGATAAGGGTCATCTCAACTTGGCCCATGGTCCCCCTAACCTCCTGATGGCCCCGGTGGCCGACCAATATCACCTTCTTTCCTTCACGATGATATTTCTTGGCCTCGTTGTGCACTCTAGTTACCAGCGGGCAAACAGCGTCTATAACCTGAAGGTTGCGGGCCTTAGCCTTCTTGAAGTCATCGGGTGGCGAGCCATGGGCTGAAAATACGACCACCGATCCTTCAGGTATCTCTTCGACTTGTTCAACTGTGATCGCACCACGGCGTTCCAAATCATTTACGACGTAAGGGTTATGCACGATCTGATGTTTAACGTAGACCGGTGGTCCGTACCTCCTCAGGCAGATATCGACAACATCAATGGCTCGGACCACTCCGGCGCAGAATCCCCTGGGTGAACTAAGTAAGACCTCCACCGCCTGTCCTCCTATATCTGACCGGATTGGGATGGCATCTTACGCGGATTCAAAAGCGTTACGGTCCGGCAGCTCCCAATCTTGTTAATGATATCGTATGCGCCTATTTTTTCATATGTTTTCGAGACCGGCGAGATTCCTCTGATTTCGCCTTTTACAGCCTCAAATCCTATGTTATAATCCCCTTCGCTCCAACTAGACCCTTGTACAACTATGCCCGATTACCAGTACATAATTCTCGAAAAAGACCCAGCCGAACACATCGCAAGATTAACCATCAACAGACCCGATCGCAGGAACGCTCTCCACGACGACGCCACCGACGAGATAGGTCAGGCCATTGATGATGTGGCCGCTGACGATGATATCCGAGTACTGGTCCTCACCGGGTCCGGAGACGCCTTCTGCGCTGGAGGCGACTTGAATGCTCTGCAAGGCGGCAGCGACCCTGGGATGTGGGTATCTGAGAACACCGACGACATCCGCCGTAGTTTCCGTTTGGCCCAAAAGATGATTCTGGGGATACAGCAGATGGAGAAGCCGGTAATCGCAATGATTAACGGCGTGGCAGTAGGAGCTGGTTTCGACCTGGCATGCGCCTGCGATATCAGGATTGCTTCGGAGAAAGCAAGATTCATGGTGGCCTATGTACGCATCGGCCTGTTCCCGGGTTTTGGCGGCACGTGGCTCTACCCAAGGGCCCTGGGCAGCATGGGTAAGGCAGCGGAACTGATGTTCACAGGCGATTTCATGGAAGCCGATGAAGGTTACCGCCTGGGCTTCCTGAACCGTCTGGTTAACGAGGATGAACTGGAGTCAACGACAATGGTGATGGCCCGTAAAATCGCTGCCGGGCCACCCATCGCTATACGGCTTTCCAAACTCATGCTCTATAAAGGTCTAGAGTTTGACCTGGAAACAGCCTTGAAGATGGCCGCCGCGGCAGAGACAATCACATTAACCTCCTATGATCACGGAGAGGGAACTAGGGCGATTCGGGAATCGCGAAAACCGTTATACGAGGGCCGCTAATGAATCCAATCATTGACGAACTTAAGGTCTTCACCGGGAACGGTCACCCCGAACTAGCCCAGTCGGTCTGCGATTACCTCAAGATTCCCCTGGGTCAAGCCGAAGTTTTCAAATTCGCCAACGATAACTCGTTCGCCCGCATCCACGAGAACATCCGTCAGCGGGACGTGTTCATAGTCCAACCGACCTGCTTCCCAGTCAATGACAACCTGATGGAACTGTTAATCATGATTGACGCCTGCAAGCGAGCGTCCGCAGGCCGCATCACCGCTGTTGTACCCTATTACGGCTATGGGCGCACTGACAAGAAAGACCAACCCCGAGTTCCCATCACCGCCCGGTTGGTGGCCGACCTTCTCACCGCAGCTGGCGCCGACCGACTCTTGACCATTGACCTCCACGCCGGGCAGATACAAGGGTTCTTCAATATCCCCGTTGATGAACTGACGACGCTCCCCCTCTTGGGTGAGTATTTCGCAGCTAAAGAGATCCAGGATCTGGTAGTTGTGGCAGTAGACATCGGCATTAGCAAGAAGGCGCGTGACGTTGCCGAGCGTCTCGGGGTCCCGTTGGCCATCATTGAAAAACGCCGGATCAGCAACAATGACACCAGCGAGACCATGAATGTCATCGGTGAAGTCGAAGGCAAAACTGCACTGGTCTTTGACGACGAGATAGTCACCGGCGGCTCGATAGTTAACGCCGCCAAAGTACTATACAATCAGGGAGTAAAAAATGCTTTTTGCTGCGTCACCCATCCTGTGCTATCCAAAGACGGATCCGAAGTTATGGCCAAGAGCGACTTCACCGAGGTGGTAGTGACGGACACCATACCCATGCCTCCTGAAAAACAGAACGGGAAATTCACGGTCCTTTCCGTTGCACCATTACTGGGCGAGGCCATCTACCGAATACACAAAGGCCAATCCGTAGGCGACCTCTTTAGCTAAGCGGCACCGCCGCTTTGACATGGGTTGGATGTGGGGCGGTTGATGCCCTTCCGACCGTTCCTGACCACTAGTTGCCCTTTCTGGCGTTCATTTCGCGGTATAATCTTTCTTCTGGCATTGCCACCGGTTGTTTTCATGTGATTCTCAGCGTGTTCAGGAGACCTATTTCTCATGTATGACCTGATAGTAAAGGGCGGCACCGTTGTCGACCCTTCCCAGAACCTCCACGGTATCAATGACGTAGCCATCGAGAACGGCAAGATAGCAAAGATTGCAACTGATATCCCCGCTGAGGAGTCCAAGCGGGTCGTCGAAGTTAAGGGCAAGGTCGTCACCCCCGGACTGATCGACATCCACACACACGTCTACTCCGGCGTGACCGACAACGGGGTTGACCCAGACATCGGGGGAGTCAGAGCCGGTGTAACCACCATGGTGGACGCTGGTAGTTCCGGCTGCGACACCTTCGCGGGTTTCCCAACCCATATCATCCCCAACACGGCCACCGAGATCATCGTCTTCTTGCACATCTGCCGCACCGGCCTGGCCACCAACCCAGACATCTTCAGTCCAGAAAGCATCAACCTAGACAAGACCATAGAGACCATCAAAAACAGCAACGGTGTCATCACTGGTGTGAAGGCCCGGATGGTGTCACCGGCGCTGGAGATCATGGGTATAGAGATGCCCAAGCTTGCCAAGCGGGCTGCAGTGGAGGCCGGGGTACCGCTGATGGTGCACATCGGCGACACACTAAAACGCTACGACCCCAACGTCATCAGAGAACTGTTGCCCATCCTGGACAAAGGCGACATCGTCACCCACTACTTCACCGGTAACCCCGGTGGCGTGTTGGATGCCGACGGAAAGCTGGTACCAGAGGCCAAAGAAGCCCATGACCGGGGCGTTTGGCTGGACACCGCCCATGGCCGAATGAATTTCACCTTCGATGTGGCTGAAAAAGTCCTGGACCAAGGCGTGCTGCCCCACTGCATCAGCACCGACCTGACCGTACCGGGCCGCCAAATCACGGTCCACAGCATGACCGAGATGATGACCAGGTTCTTGGCCATGGGTTTCACCTTCGACCAGGTGGTGACCATGTCCACAGAGAACCCTGCCAAGGCCGTAGCGGTTAACGACCGTCTGGGCACACTGGCTATCGGCAAACAGGCCGACCTATCAGTTCTAGAGATCAAGGACGGCAACTGGATGGTCTACGACATTCTCGGCGACGGCAAGAAAAGCGACAAAGCTGTTATCCCCGTCATGGCCATCAAGAAGGGCGAAGTATTCGAGGCCGGTTGGGGACCCCGCCCATGGGGATGGGAACCGGACTCCGCATAGGTTTTCACTTCGACCAGTCTAAATATTACAAGGCGTAGGATCGGGTCTTTGCCCCGCGCCTACGTCTTGGTCTCCGTTCCAGCGAGCTTACCTGCTGGCTTCTTTTTTTCATGCCGCAATGTCCGGGTTAGCTTCCGAACTTGGGAAGAAATGCTGAACCGACGTTTCACGTTGTCGGCGATTACCGGGGCCACTTTTTGGTTACCGACCACCAGTGGGGCTACCCAATTCCGCAGTTCCTTCATCGTTGGGGGTTTCCCTTCCCAACCGGGCACCAAACACTCCATCGGGTGCCAGCGTTTCTCGCCGCGAAAGCGGATCATAACCGTGCCCCCCGCCTCATGAACCGCCAACGCGCCTCCGGCCATGTCCCAGAGCCTAGGAGCACCAAACATAGCGTACTGCAGTACACCCCTAGCTGTCATAGCCAGTTCATAGGCGATGCTGCCGGTGGTGCGGACTTCGCCTGCTTTGCCTGCCAACTCTCCGGTGAAACCTTGTGCCACCCCAAAGTAGCCAGGCACTCCAATCAAACGGTTTGGCACCGGTTCGTCGGATTCATAAACCGAAACTCTCTCATCATCGGCGAAGCATCCGCCGCCCCTCCGACAGTGGAGAACGAATCCACCGTCATTGGTTGGCCAGGGTATGTACAAGGCGGCAGCCACGGGCCAGCCCTGATACAGCACGCCGATGGACGACGCGAATATGGGGAGTCCGTTCATGAAGTTGGTGGTGCCGTCCAATGGATCCAGCACCCAGAGAATGTCCTTGGCCAGTTCCTCAGACTCCTTCTCTTCTTTGGTACCCTCTTCGCCCAGAATGCCGTGATCAGGGAAACGCTTGCTAATCTCGGCCACCAAATATTCCTGGGCGGCTTTGTCGGCAGCGGTTACTGGGTCGCGCTCATGATCGTCTTTGAACTCGACGTCGATCTGCCGTCCGAAGTACTCCACCAAGATACGTCCTGCGCCTCTGGCAATCGCAACAGCATGCCTTTCAATCTCTTCGGCCTTGGCGTCATCACAAAGCTCCAAAACACCACCATCTGGGCCTAGATTCTCTTTGCCGGGACCGAGTGCGAGTATAGCATGGGCCAGGTTCGGGCTGGCGCCTGATATAATCCTCGTTGCTGCCCATGCCGGGCAGACTCAGAACGAACGAACAACCCAACTTGGTTAAGGGTTATGAGGAACAATAATGGACTTGGGACTGAAGGACAAGGTCGCCATAGTTGGCGGGGCCAGCAAGGGACTTGGCCGGGCCTCGGCTCAGGTACTGGCGGAAGAGGGAGCCAAGGTAACCATTTGCAGCCGCACTAGCGCAGACTTGGAGCAGGCCGCCAAAGAGATCCGCGAGTCCACCGGCTCTGAAGTATTGACCTTCGCCGCCGACCTGGATGAACTATCTTCAATCACCGGCCTGATTGATGCTACCGTTAAAGAGTTTGGTGCTCTAGACATTCTAGTAAACAACTCGGGTGGACCGCCTCTGGCCCGCTCAGCAGACGCCACCGAAGAACAGTGGGAAACCGCCGTTCACCGCTCTTTGATATTCTTCGGCCGCATGTGCCGTGAGAGCCTCC